>JBAUGH010000246.1:0-5911 GCA_049679565.1 Acidobacteriaceae bacterium | reverse complement strand
AGCTTCTTCTTCGTCTGATCCTGTCCGATCACGTACTCGTCCAGGAACGCCTTCACTTCCTGCGGCTTGGGCAGGTGGGTCGGCGCCGCTCCGGTCGACGGCTCCGTCCGGTCGTCTTCCAGAATCGAATTGCAGACCGCCACGCACTCGTCGCAGATGTAGGCGCGCGGATAATCGCTCGGCGATGAAATCAGCTTGGCGACCGCGTCCTGCGATTTATGGCAGAACGAACAACGTAAGGCTTCATCCGATCCCGTGCGCGTCTTCATCCCGGCAACTCCTCAGCTGCTTAGCCCTGTGAATTCGTGGTGGTGGCCCGCGGACGATCGATGATCTCGTCGATGATCCCGTACTCTTTCGCCTGCGGAGCGTTCATGATGAAATCCCGTTCCACATCCCGCTCGATCTTTTCCAGATTCTGCCCGGTGTGTTTCGCCATCAGCTTGTTGGTGATTTCGCGGATGCGGATGATCTCCCGGGCGTGGATGTCGATGTCCGTCGCCTGCCCGGCCAGCCCTCCCATCGAAGGCTGATGGATCAGGATGCGCGAGTTGGGCAGCCCGAAACGCTTGCCCTTCGTCCCCGCCATCAGCAGAAAAGCGCCCATGCTGGCGGCCTGCCCGATGCAGTAGGTCACCACGTCGTTGCGGATGAACTGCATGGTGTCGTAAATCGCCAGACCCGCCGTGATCGATCCTCCCGGCGAGTTGATGTACAGCTGAATATCTTTCTCCGGGTCTTCCCCGGACAGGAAGAGTAACTGGGCAATAATCAGGTTCGCAATCATGTCATCGATCGGCGTGCCGAGAAAGATAATGTTGTCGCGCAGCAGACGCGAATAGATGTCGTAAGCCCGCTCGCCGCGGCTCGTCTGCTCGATCACCATGGGTACCAGCGCCATGTTTCTCCCTACTCTCAGTTCTGAGGCTTCCCCGCCTCATCGTCTGTGACAGCTATCACCCCGGCGCGCCCGCGAACCCGTTCCAACCCTGCCGAACCGCGCCCAACCGCATGACCACCCAGCCTGCACTCCACTGCTTTTCTGTGCAGACCCGCCTCTTGCCGGAACCCTCTGTTCTCCGTGGGATTCGCTCAGGCCAGCCGTTCCACCAGCAAATTCCCCGTCTTCTCTCTTCTCAATTGCTCCCGAATTTTAGCCAGACTCCCTTCGCGGGTCAAACGATCCCGCAGAGTTTCCAGCGGTTCTCTGCTTTGCAGCGAGAGTAATTGCAGTTCCCGCTCCAGTTCATCGTCGCTCACCGCAATGTTTTCCACATCGGCAATACGATCCAGCACCAGCGTGCCCTTCACCTCGTTGGTGGCCGACTCGCGCTGCGCCTCGCGCAGACGGTCGAAATCCAGCTTCCGCATGTCCTCCGTGCGCATACCCTGCGCCGCCAGCGCCCGCAGGCCCCGCTCCAGCCGCGCATCGATCTGGTTCTGCACCATCGACTCCGGCAGCGGAAACGGATACTTCGCCACCAGAGCTTCCAGCAGCCGGTTGCGCGTGTCGGCCAGAAGCCTGTTCTTCTTATCGGCTGCGAGGTGCTCCCTCAACTTCTTCCTGAAGTCCTCGAGATCCTCGTAGCCGCCCAGTTCTTTCGCGAACTGATCGTTGAGCTCCGGCAGCACCTTACGGCGGATTCCCCGGACCTCAACGTTGTATCCGACCGTTTTACCCGCCAGGCGCTTCTGTGCGAAATCCCCCGGATAGGTCACCTCGAACTTCAGCTCCTGCCCGGGTTTAGCGCTGCGCAGGGCATCTGTGAAGGCCTGCACCGTGTCGGCTCCGCCAATCTCCACGGTCACGTCCTGCCCCTGAATCGGCTGGACCGGCTTTTCTTCCTGCTCCGCGCTCTCCTCGCCCACCGCCGGCTCGCCCTCCACCTCTCCGGTAAAGCTGATCTGGGCGAAATCTCCATCGGCGAGGCCGCGATCCTCATTCACCGGCTCCATGGTCGCGTGCGAGTCGCGAATCCTCTCCAGTTCCGCGTCGAACTCGGCGTCCGTCAGCTCGGTATCCGGCTTCTCGACTTTTACATCCTGATACCCTTCGACGGAAAACTCCGGAACCACCTCGAAGGCCGCCTTGAAGCGCAGCGGCTTGCCTTCCTCCAGATCCAGGTTGGTCACCTGCGGCTGCGACACCGGCCGCAGCCCCTTCTGCGCAATCGCTTCCCGGAAATGCTGCGGCACCACGGCCTCGACCACCTCTTCGCGGATCGCTCCGGCAAAACGCGACCGCAGCACGCTCTCCGGCACCTTTCCCGGACGAAAACCGGGAATCCGCGCCAGTTTCTGATACCGCTTCAGCACCGTGCGGAACGTCTTCGTCACTTCGTCGGCCGGAACTTCCACCTCGACTTCCCGGGCACACTCCGGATTCAGGCTCGGCTGGGCCTGGGCCTCATGCACGTGCTCTGCGTGATCGTGGCCTTCGGGTGGGTTAGGTTCGGTGGGTTCTGTCGCTGCGGGAGTCAAATCGGTCGTCTCAGCTGAAGTCAAGTTGTGCCTTCCGGCCGTCTTCCCCGCGCATCCTTCGTCCCTGGCGCGAAAAGCGGCTCCTGGATTTGTGCCGGCGCACGCGCTCCGCCGCACGGTCGCGGGCGGAGAAGAAACGCGAAGCTGCCTCTTCTCTATGGTACGGACCCAGCCCCCTCCAGGCAAACGAGCGCGGAGGAAAAGCGGACAGGCAGCTAAGAAGCGGTCAGCTCAGGGATGATCGGCTCAGGGATGATCGGCTCACGGGCGATCGGCGAGGAACGGTCGGCGAAGACGCGGCTGGCGGCACCCCGTGCGAAGGCATCGCGCGGCCGCCGGCCGGCGCCTCGCCATTCTGGTCTTCATTCTTCTTTCATATCCGTCGAAGAAGCTTGCACAAGAACACGAATGTTCCAGCAAGAACGTGATCGGTTCCTCGCGAACAGCCTCATCGGCGAACCGCTTTTCAGCGAACCGGATCTCCCGGCTTTTAGCTACTCTGGAAGCGCCATGAGCATCCGCACCCTCAGCTCCCGCGAAATCTACCGCAACCCCTGGCTCCGTCTCCGCGAGGACCAGATCGAGCGCTCCAACGGCGCCCACGGCATCTACGGCGTCGTCGAAAAGGACGACTGCGCCATCATCGTCCCCATTGAGAACGGCACGGTCTATCTGGTCGAGCAATTCCGCTACACCATCCGGCAGCGCGCGCTCGAGCTGCCCCAGGGCGGATGGGAAACCGCCGGCGTCGATCCGGAAGAATTGGCCCGCGGCGAGCTCCGCGAAGAGACCGGCCTCGTGGCCGCTCACATGACCTTCCTCAGCACCGTGTGGGTGGCTTACGGTTTCACCCGCCAGAAGCTCCACGTCTATCTCGCCACCGGCCTCACGCCATCCACCCCAGATCCCGATCCCGAAGAGCACGACCTCGTCGTCCGCACCGCTTCCATCGAGGACTTCGAGCAGATGCTCCTCGACGGCGCCATCCAGGATGTGTGCACCATCGCCGCGTGGGGCCTCTACCGGCTGTGGAAAGAACGCCAGCCGGCGTAGACTCCGCCGGCTGGCGCATGGTTTTTGGCTATCGGCTGCTTCTCAGAAGCTGAACATCGCCTCCAGGAACAAACTCCGGTTGCCCGAAGTCTGCGATCCAAAGAACCCGCCCTGCAGCGTTTGCGGGAGCCCGAACGTGTCGATGGGTTCCAGTTGCCCGGTCGCTTGGTTGGTAACCGGATCCAGCGCCCCGCTCGGGGTCCCGAAGTTCGTGTGGTTCAGAATGTTCGTTCCCCACGCTGACAGCGTCAGGCTGTATTTCCGCGAGACGGCCTGGTCCATGCGCCCCGGACCGCCCTGGGTGCCGCTGAATCCTCCACCCATACCCCGCCCGCCGCCATGGAATCCGCCTCCGCCGCCTGCGCCGTGCTGACCTTCGCCCAGCTTCGGCCCGATTCCGATCACCTTGCTGAGCCGCATATTCACGCTTACATCCGAAGGTCCGGTCCCTACGCCGTAGGGGATGATCTTCTCGCCCGCGTTCGCAAAGGGATTGGTATCCAGACAACCGAACTGCGTCTGTACCGCGCCGCTTTCGCTGCAGCTGGCCGCATAGGTGGGCCGCGCGTTGAACTGGTTGTTCCCCGTCAGGTCCGTCCCCACCGTCACGTTATACGGAGTTCCCGAATTCGCCACCACCATCGGCGAAGCCGAAATCTTCCACGGCAGCGTGAGATTCCCAAACAGCATGAAACGATTGGCCACGTCGAAGGTCGTCCGCCCATAATCCAGCCCCGGATCGCTCGACACCGACGGTACCGATCCCACCCCGCTCGTATCGCCCCTCGCGTCACTGTAGGTGTAGCTGGTCATGAAGCTGGCTCGCCGGAACCCTGCCCGGACCGTCACCATCACCTGGTGCTCCTTGTAGAACCCGCCCGACTGGTATTGCAGGTTGTTGTCGGGAGGAGGCGTTACCGACGACGGGTACTCATCGTTCTCCGCGTCCTGCAGCGGGAACACTCCCGCCGCGCTCAGATTGTCGGTGAAGTACTGATGCACGCCCTGGGAGAAGATGTACGTCACGTTCCCGGTCATGAACTTGCCCAGCTGCCGGTCCACGCCGATCGCGGCTTCCATATCGTTGGCCGCGCGCATGTTGGGTGCGATCGTGTATTGCGTCGGAGCGTTCTTTCCCGTCGCGCTCCCTGGCGAGCTCGATGTGATCACCGTCGGCTGGTTGGGGTTGAAGGTGATGGCCGTGGTCGCGGAATTCTGGATGAAGGTCTGCTCATTCACGCCATTCTGGTGAATCGCCGTCATCAGATACGGCACCTGCGCCCCGAACCCGTTGGACACCGTGAACCGCTGGTAGAACCATCCATAGCCGGCGCGCACGACCGTTTTCGGCTGCTGCTTCCCGGCGCTGCGCCCGAGGGCATACGCCACTGCCACGCGCGGCGCCCAGTCGTCCTTGTCGTGAATCCGGTTCTGCGTCTCCCAGCGAACGCCGTAGCTGAACGTGAGCCGTGGGCTCACCTTCCAGTCGTCCTGATAGAACAGCGCCGCATCGAACAGCGTGGCCCGCGCCACCGGGTTTTTTACATAGGTGTAGCTGTACTGTTCCGGCGTGCAGGTTGAGGCTGGACCCGAAGCATCCAGGCACCCCAGGAAATCCGATGCCGATGAAAAGCTGTACGAACCATTGCCGCTGGTCGTCGAGTTTACGTCCTGATACGCCCGCAGCCGCGCTCCGAAGTTCAGCGAATGTGCGCCCTCGGCTCCGGACAGGTAATCCTGCAGCTCGTAGTCGTTCTCGTGATCGGTGTCCACCTGGGTGGTGTTGCCGCCCGCGGTGAACGCCTGTTGCAGTGAATAGGAGGGCATCGTATACAGAGCCGTCGTGTTATCGCGCACCCGCCGGTACTGGAAGCGGAGATCGTCCACCAGGTTCTTGCTCAGCACCAGGCTGTCGGAAACCTGCAGCGCGTTCTCCTGGCCGCTGCTGTTGTAGGCCTGGGTGGGCAGCGCATACGCCGCATTCCCTACCCCGTTCGGATTCTCCGAGCGGTTGTATTCCTCGCGCACCGTCAGCGTGTTCGACTGCCCCAGCTGCAGATCCACCCGCGGGCTGAGCGACAGCCGTGTCGTCGCATTGCTGTACGCCTCATCGATCGAGGGAGCGGGGCTCACTCCGTTGCTCACCGCCGTCGGATCGATGGCCCTGAGAATTTCTTCGTTGTCCTGATTGCGGGCAAACACGCTCACGAAATAAGACGCCGACTTGCTGATCGGGCCGCCCACGTTGCCGTGCAGGAAATATGAGTAATACCCCGGCTCGGTCTTCCCCACCAGCAGCGGGTTCTGCGAGTTGAATGCCGAGTCGTTGCCGGAGATCTGGAACTGCCCGTGCAGCTTATCCGTCCCCGGCTTGGTG
>JBAUGH010000245.1:0-2896 GCA_049679565.1 Acidobacteriaceae bacterium | reverse complement strand
GCATATCCTGGGGGCGATCGACGGGGGGAAAGATGTGGTGTACGCGCCGCCGTTCTGGGGGTGGATTATGCTGGTAGTGCGCAGTCTGCCGGAGCGGGTTTTCAAGAAAATGAACCTGTAGGCAAGGCGCCGCGATCCGGGACAGGGAATCGGGGAGCGGGAGGCGCGCATCGATTCGGGTGCGGCGAAAGCCAGCCGTCTTTTTTCGCGGTCAATCCGTCTTCATAAGACATAAGCGAGTTCCAGGCGAGTTTCCCGGGAAACGAGCTGTGGATGGATACTGTTGTCACAGGAATTTGGTTCCCACACAGTGAAAGATGAAGTGTCTCGACGGCTTTGCGAGGCCGGAGACGAAGATCCCGGCCGCCGCCCGAGAGCTGGTCTGATGAGCAGGTCTGCGGCTCCGGCGAGGAGCGTGGCTTCGGCGGAGGGTCCGACACGAAGCTTCAGCGGAGGCAGGGGATCGATGAGACCGGTTCGAGGCGCGAGCCGCAGGAGAAGCTGAGAAGATATGTGGATAGTCCGCCTCGCGCTGCGACGGCCGTACACGTTTGCCGTGCTGGCGCTGTTGCTGATGATTCTGGGGCCGCTGGCGATTATCACGATGCCGGTGGACATTTTCCCGAATATCGATATCCCCGTGGTGGCCATGATCTGGCAGTACACGGGGTTCTCGCCGGAGCAGATGGCGAGCCGGATTGTGACGCTGAGCGAGCGCTCGCTGACGACCACGGTCAACGACATCGAGCACATCGAATCGATGTCGGTCAACGGCCGGTCGATCGTGAAGATTTATTTTCAGCCTGGGGTCAACATCGGGGACGCGGTGGCCCAGGTGACGGCGATCGCGCAGACGCAGATCCGGCAGATGCCGGCGGGGACCACGCCGCCGCTGATCATCCAGTACAACGCATCGAGCGTGCCGATTATCCAGCTGGGTCTTTCCGGGCAGGGGCTGACGGAGGCGCAGCTGAACGACTACGCGCTGGAAACGATCCGCACGCAGCTGGTGACGGTGCCGGGGGCGGGGGTTCCTTATCCTTACGGCGGCAAGCAGCGCCAGGTGCAGGTGGATCTCAATTTGCCGGCGCTGCAGGCGAAGGGGCTGTCGCCGGCGGATGTGGTGAACGCCATCGGGGCGCAGAATCTGATTCTGCCCTCGGGAACCATCAAGGTGGGCCCGCTCGAATATGAGCTGGAGACCAATGCGGCGCCGCAGACGGTGGCGGAGCTGAACAATCTGCCCATCCGCCAGGTGAACGGGGCGATGGTGTATATCCGCGACGTGGCGCATGTGGAGTTCGGGTCTCCGCCGCAGACCAACATCGTGCGGGTGGACGGGCAGCGGGCGGCGCTGCTGTCGGTCATCAAGACGGGAAACGCGTCGACGCTGGACATCATCAAGGGGATCCTGGCCAAGGTGCAGGGGCTCAGGAGCCAGCTACCGCCGCAGCTGAAGATCACGCCGCTGGCCGACCAGTCGATATTCGTGAAGGCGTCGATCGACGGGGTGGTGCACGAGGCGATTATCGCGGCGTGCCTGACGGCGGTGATGATCCTGATTTTCCTGGGCAGCTGGCGGAGCACGCTGATCATCGCGGTATCGATTCCGCTGTCGATTCTGACGTCGCTGCTGGTGCTGCGGGGGCTGGGGGAAACGATCAACATCATGACCCTGGGGGGAATGGCGCTGGCGGTGGGCATCCTGGTGGATGACGCGACGGTGGAGATCGAGAACATCAACCGGAACCTGGAGCAGGGCAAGGCGATCGAGCAGGCGATTCTGGACGGAGCGGCGCAGATCGCGGTGCCGGCGCTGGTGGCGACGATTTCCATCTGCATCGTGTTCGTGCCGATGTTCTTTCTGGGGGGGGTGGCGCGGTACCTGTTCGTGCCGCTGGCCGAGGCGGTGGTCTTCGCCATGCTGGCTTCGTATCTGCTGTCGCGGACGGTGGTGCCGACGATGGCGCGCTATCTGCTGCACGAGCACGATCCGCAGGAGGGGGAGAGGAAGCTGCGGAGCCGGAACCCGTTCACGCGGTTCCAGCTGGGATTCGAGCACGGGTTCGAGAAGGTCCGCAGCGGGTACCGCAGCATCCTCGAGCTGTGCATCGAGCATGCCGGGGTGTTCATGATCCTGTTCTTCGTGTTCACCATGGGGTCGGCGGCGGCGCTGTATCCATTTCTGGGGGAGGACTTCTTCCCCACGGTGGACAGCGGGCAGTTCAAGCTGCACGTGCGGGCGCGAACGGGCACCCGCATCGAGGACATGGCGGCGCTGTGCGACCGGATCGACAACACCATCCGCCAGGCGATTCCGAACAGGGAGCTGGTGACGATTATCGACAACATCGGGCTTCCCTATTCGGGGATCAACACGACCTACTCGAATTCGGCGCCGATCGGACCGGCGGACGCGGATATCCAGGTATCGCTGACGGAGCACCATCGGCCGACCGAAGACTACGTGGCGAAGCTGCGGGAGCAGTTGCCGCGGAGGTTTCCGGGAGTGGAGTTTTATACGCTGCCGGTGGATATGGTGACGCAGATTCTGAACTTCGGTCTGCCGGCGCCGATCGACGTGCAGGTGGTGGGGCCGAATCTGGAAGCCAACCGGCTGGTGGCGGACCGGCTGCTGAACCAGATCAAATATGTCCCGGGCACATCGGGGCTGCGCATCCAGCAGCCGTTTGACAACCCGAAGCTGACCATCGACGCGAACCGCAGCATGGCGGAGAGCGCGAACCTGCAGGAGCGGGACATCGCGCAGAGCCTGCTGGTGGCGAGCAGCGGCAGCTTCCAGACCTCGCCGACGTTTTATCTGGACCCGCGCAACGGGGTGGAGTACGACATCGTCGCGCAGGCGGAGCAATACAATCTGGACACCCTGCAGGAC
>JBAUGH010000244.1:0-2416 GCA_049679565.1 Acidobacteriaceae bacterium | reverse complement strand
TCTTTCGACGAATTGGCGTGACTCTGGACCACAAAGGAGCTGCCTTCCCTGGTTCGCGTGCGATTTTTTCTAAAACATCCCCCTCATCCCTCTGTAAGAGGGGGCAAAGAAAGAGAAGTTTTCTCCCAACCGCGCCCTGATGCGAGGAGAGTGGACGGATGGGCGGGACAGCTCGAGATTCTCCGGAGCAAGAGAAAAGGGCCGCCCGGAGGCAGCCCTTTTTCTTTTTACCCTCTATATCCAGAATACCAAACCTGGAGCAAAACACTGCCAACTTTGTTGGCGCTTGGCGGGGGCTAAGCGGTCTGGAATCAGAACTCATTACTTCGGTGAAGAGGTGCGGGGGTTGACAGGTTTGGGGGGCGCCTCGGTGGAGTGCGGCAGAATTCGCCGCGTGACAAACACCGCCTGACGGATTGACAGTCGAATGTCTGCCATTGCCTTCCATCGCAGGATCGACGGCCTTCGATGGAAAAAGAGACACCGCGCGCCAACCTGCTGCTTCAGGCTGCCTTTCTGCGCGAGGGGGTCTTCTTTCCTTTGGCAGGATGCTCGGCGAGGCTTTTGCGCAGGGCGTCCATGATGTTGACGACCTTTGTCCGGGGACGCTCCGGTTCCGGCTCGGGCAGCGGCTTGCCCCTGCGCTTCGCGTTGACCAGCTTCACGACGGCAGCCTCGTAGTCATCCTTATATGCGGTGAGGTCGAATTTCGAAGTGCTGCCCTGAATGAGCTGTTTGGCCAGTGCGAGTTCCTGGCCGGTGACGGAAGGCTCGCTGACGCTGCCGAGGACGGATTTTGCGTCGCGCAGCTCCTCGGCGTAGCGCAGGATGTAGAGCATGAGGCCCTTCTGTTTCGAATCGGGGGGCGCGCCGAGGGCGACCAGATGTTCGCGGCCGCTGAAGGCGATCTCGCCGATGCCGTAGGTCTCGGTTTCATCGAGCGCCCTGCGCATGACGGCGAGAGCTTTGGTCTGGGCCTTGTCTTTGGGGGCGACAAAGTAGGGCCGGTCGTAGAGGAGCGGCAGGATTTCTTCGCGTTTGGCGAACTGGCGGATCTGGAGCGTTTCGGCGGTGGGCAGGCGCAGGGACCTGAGCTCTCCGGGATTGATCTCAATGTATTTGTTGCGGGCGTATTCGAAGCCTTTGACGAGGTCGGCCTTCTCCACCTCGCCGCTCTCGTCCACATTGCGGTGATGGACGCGCTGATGGGTACGGCGATCGATGAGGTGAAACTCGACCTGGCGGGGCGGGTTGGTGGCAGGAAAAACACGAACAGCGATGGAGACCAGGGAAATCTGAATCGATCCGGACCAGGTCGGGCGGGCAGGCATGGCGGCTCCTTCTGCTTCGTGGAGTTCGATGCGGGGGAGGGGGATCGGGGAACCCGCTTGCCCACCCTCTCGCCAACGGCAGGCGAGAAGGATGGGGCAGCGGCCTCGGCGGCTATCTGCGGGAGGCGGCTTTGGCAGTTTTGGCGGTGCTTTTGCGGGCGTGGGCTTCGTGGTGGGCGGCGGTTTCCGACAGGCGATCGCCGAGGACGTGGAGGCGGAGAAAGTTGGTGGAGCCGGAGCGGGTGCGGGTTCCGGCGACGATGCCGAGGATCTCCTTCGGCTTGACGAAGCCGCCCTTTTCGAGAACGGTTTCGGCGTGGTCGACCATCTGTTCCGAGGTGTGCAGCTTGGGACAGTGGATGGGATAGACGCCCCACAGCAGGCTCATGCGGTGGATGACCGACTCGATGCTGGAGAGCGCATAGATCGGCGGGCGGGGGCGGTACTTGGAAAGCTGGCGGGCGGTGGCGCCGGATTCGGTAAAGACGGCGATGGCGGCAACGTCGAGGTCTTCGGCGGCGTGGGCGGCCGACTCGCAGATGGTTTCGGCGATGGAGAGGTGGACGTGGCGCGGGCGGGAGTCGAAACCTCCGCTGTTGGTGTCGCGGAGATTGGCTTCGGTTTCGCTGACGATCTTGGCCATCATCTTGAGGGCTTCGACGGGGTACTTGCCGGCGGCGGTTTCGGCGGACAACATCACCGCATCGGTGCCGTCGTAGATGGCGTTGGCGACGTCGGAGGCCTCGGCGCGGGTGGGGCGGGGGTTCTCGATCATCGACTCGAGCATCTGGGTGGCGGTGATGACGGGCTTGCGGTACTCGGCGGCGCGGCGGATGGCGTGCTTCTGGATGGCGGGAACCTTTTCCGGCGGCATTTCGACGCCGAGATCGCCGCGCGCGACCATGATGCCGTCGGCGGCTTCGAGAATGGCTTCGAGGTTCTCGATGGCCTGAGGTTTTTCCAGCTTGGCGATGACCCAGGTTTCGAGGCCGAGGGCGGCAACGCGGAATTTGACGTGGCGAATGTCCTCGGCGGTGCGGACGAAGGAGACGGCGATGGCGTCGACACCGTGCTTCATGCCGAAC
>JBAUGH010000243.1:0-2195 GCA_049679565.1 Acidobacteriaceae bacterium | reverse complement strand
GTTCACCACCTATCCGGGCATGCCCCAGATCACGCTGGAGGCGGCGTCCTGCGCGAAGATCTGGCCGCCGGCTGAGCGGATGGCGCGGCTGCCGGCCAGTCCGTCGGAGCCCATCCCCGTGAGGATGACGCCCAGCAGATGGCCGGCCATGGCCTGGGCCGCGGTGCGAAACAGCACATCCACCGAAGGGCGGCAGAAATTCTCCAGGGGATTCTGATTGAGGCGGAGGCGCAGGTCCGGGGTCAGCTCCAGGTGGAAGTCGCCGCGCGCGATGTCCACCACGCCGGCTTCGGGACGGAAGCCGTCGTCGGCTTCGCGCACGCGCAGCGCGCACAGGTTGTCGAGGCGTTCTGCGAGCAGGCTGGTGAACACCCGCGGCATGTGCTGCACGATCAGGATCGGCAGCGGGAAGGAAGCCGGAATTCTGGGCAGCAGAGCTTCGAGCGCGGCCGGTCCGCCGGTGGAGACGCCGATTACGACCATTTTGGGCCGCAGGACCGCACCGGCCGCCGCTAAGCGGGGTTCCGGGAAACGCGCGGCGGGCGGAGCGGAGCCCGGGGCTGCGGGGCGGGCTTCGACCGGCGGAAAGAGCGCGCGGATTTTGGGAAGAAGTTCGCGAGTGAGGGTCTCTACCCCCTCGCGCAGGCTGCGTTGCGCGCCCGGTTTAGCCACGTAGTCGGTGGCGCCGCGCACCAGCGCTTCGATGGTGATGCGGGCTCCGCGCAGGGTCAGCGTGCTGCACATGATGATGGGGACGCGGCGGTCGCGGCGGCGCAGGCCGGAGAGGACCTCGAGCCCGTTCATGCCCGGCATTTCGATGTCCAGCAGCACGATGTCCGGGTGGAGCGTGTCGAAAGCGGCGAAGGCTTCGGTGCCGTTGCTGGCGGTGCCGGCGATTTGCAGGGAGGCCTCGGACTCGAGCACCATGCGCAGCAGACTCCGCATCACCGCGGAGTCGTCGACGAGCAGAACCCGGGTGCGGCGGGCGGTCTGTTCCGGTGGGTTCACAGATCCTCCACGCCGGCCATGCGCAGCTTGTCGAAAAGACCCTCCTCGTCGAATGGCTTTACCAGATATTCGTCGGCCCCGGCGTCGAGGGCGGCTTCGATATGGTCGCTCTCCGCTTCGGTGGTCACCATGACGATCTTCGTGCTGTCGAAGCTGCGATCGGCGCGAGCCTCCTGAAGCAGGTCAAAGCCGGACTTGACCGGCATGTTCCAGTCAACCAGAGCGACGGAGAACGGGCCGTCGCCGCGGAGGCGGTCGAGGCCCTGCTGGCCATCGGCCGCTTCCACGCACTCCACGCCGCGCTCGGCAAAGAGGGAATGCAGGTAATGGCGGATGAACCGCGAATCGTCGACGACCAGAGCGCGCATGGCTCTCCTTTCTGCCTCGCTTTCAGGCGGGGAAGGCGCCGGCCAGGCGCATGGGCTCAAGGCGTTCCGGGTCGAGAGTCACCAGCAGGCGATCTTTCAGTTTCCACGCGCCGTCGAACAGCGCCTGGCGCCGCGCTTCGAGCGTGGCGGGGTTGGCTTCATGGTCGTCTGCCGAAACGTGCAGAACCTCGCCCACGGAATCGACGAACAGGCCGAACAGGCTGGTCGACGACTCGAAGACGAGGACGTCTTCCGGGGCTTCTGCGGCGTCCATGCCCAGCAGCCGGCGCAGGGACACAGCGGTGAGCACCTCGCCGCGATAATGCACCAGGCCGCCGACGAAGTATGGCGCCAGCGGCACCGGCTGGGTGGCGGGTTTGCCGAGGATCTCGAGCACATGCGCGATGGGGACGCCGTAGAGCGTATCGCCCACCCGGACGGAGCAGACTTCCTGAGCTTGACTGGCAGTGGGTTCGTTCATCGGGGCTCCTCGCCGAGGTTGGGCAATTCCCCGCGCTCGGTCACCGAATCGAGCGAAGGAATTCCGGAAAGGCTGACCACGCCGGTAACCCGGTCGTGGAGCAGAGTGATGCCGTTGGCCAGCGCGCCGGTGCCGGCTTCCTCCAGCTGGCGGCCGCCGGCGACGTCGAGCACCTGCGATACCGTCATGCCGATCTGGCGGCGCCCGTCGCGGCACACCACCACCGTGGTCTGAGCCTCGGGATCGGTGCCGGCAAAGGCCCCCGCCGCGTCGTCCAGCGGCAGGAGCGTGCCCTCGAAGCGGAGCACCGGGCGGGAGCCGGCCAGTTCGATGCGGGA
>JBAUGH010000242.1:0-3885 GCA_049679565.1 Acidobacteriaceae bacterium | reverse complement strand
ACGTTGCCGGCCTGGTTGTCGTACACGCTGCGGCTCACGACCAGATTCCCGGGCCAGAAGTGCGGCTGCTGAGGAAATCCAAACGGGAACCCCTGTGCGGAAAGGGTGAGCGGAAGGGCGAGGGCGGCCAGCGCGATCAGCGCGGGCAACCCCTTCTGCATGCGGCGCGCGCGGGCGCTGCCGACTGCGTCTGCTGTCATAACCGAAATCTCCCGAGGGTCGCGCCGTTTCAAGTGCGTCTCGCAGGGGATTGGCGCGCCGCGGATCATCCTTGCAGTCCCAGGTGAATGCCGCGTCAAAGTCCGGTTACAGTTGGCTGTCTATCTGCGCTGAAAGTCCGGCGACCCCAGCAACAGTCCCGCCAGCAGCGCCGCCTGCTGATCCCCCGGCGGGGGCAGAGCGGGAGCCGCCAGCAGCAGTTGACCGAATTCGCGCGGCCGCACGAAGTTCACCGGCCGCGGCCTCTTCGGCCGCCCATCGCTGTCCAGCCCGCCGTTCTGTTGCTGCGCCAGCTCCGACAACGCCGCTGCGCGCGTCTGCGGCGACACTACACCATCCAGCAGCATTCCTTCCAGCCTGCTTTCCTTCGCTTCAGCCGTCACATCCGGCTGTCCTGAGAGCCCCATCTGCTCGTCCCACTTCATGGCTACGCCGGCGTTGTTGTCCGCCAGCGCAAGGCTGAAGTTCATGCGGTCGAGCAGCTCGCCGCTGTTCAGCCAGGCGTCCGCCGTCCATGCGTAGCCGTTGGGGGTCTGGCAGCCGTAGAGCGGCATGCCGAGCTGGCCAATCGCCTCCACCAGCGCCGCCGGATGCACCACTTCGCCGCCGGTCGCGCGCACCGCCGAAATCACATACTCCTCAGGAGTCTTCACCTTCGCCCGGTACGTCTGCTGCGACCAGAAGGCCGGCGATTCCAGCATCGTCCGCAACACTTCGCGAATGTCGCCGCCCGTCTTTTCCCACGTCGCGGCCATCGCGTCCACCAACGCGGCCGGCGGATTGTCGCTCACGAACCGCTGCGCTATCTGGTACGAGACGTGATGAGCCGTCGCCGGGCTCACCGCCAGCATGTGCAGAACCTCCAGTCCCTCGCGCTCGCCTCCCTCGGGAATCCTGTAGCCCAGCACGACTTTCGGTCCTGGCTCGTGCCGCCGCGGGTTGAACTCGAACTCCCCACCCTGATCGGGATGATCGATGCCCCATCCGCTGAACGCCTTCGCCACCTCGATCACATCCTGCTGGGTGTAGCCGCCATCCACGCCCAGAGTGTGCAGCTCCATCAGTTCGCGCGCGTAGTTCTCATTGATACCCAGCTGCCGATCCTTCGCCCGCGGGCCGTTCAGCCCCATCGCCGTGCGCACCGCGGCCATGGAGTGCGGCCCCACGCTCTCCGTCTGATCCAGATAGAAGAGCATCGCCGGACTCTGCGCGGTAGCCACCAGCAGATCTTCAAATTTGCCCAGGGCGTGCGGCCCGATCACCCGGTCCTGATACTGCGCCAGATACCATGGCGCGAACGGGCCCTTGCGCAGGTACACGTTGAAGTGGTTCAGCCAGAAGTCCGTCATCACCGCTTCCAGCTGCCGCTCGCTGTAGATATCCCGCAGCAGCCGCGTGATCAGCACCTCGCCGCCCACGACCAGTTGCGGATTGATCAGCGCAAACACCATCTCCCGCTGCTCCGGCGTCAGCCCCGCAAACAGCGCGATCCGATCGGGCCGGTTCAGATGCTGCAGGAAGTCGCGGAACTCCTCCGGCTGCATCGCTACCAGCTTCCGCAGCCGCTGGTCCGGCGGCAGATGGACCACACTGGTCGAGGCCAGATCCCCATACAGCTTGTTCTCCACCTGCTCCATCGAGGGTCCAGCGGGAGGGGTATTCGCAGGCGTACCGGGAGCCATGTCCGGCACCTTCGCCGCCGTCCCGTTCTCCACCTGAGCCGGCATCATGTCCGGAGGAGGAGGAGGCGCCATGTCGTCCTGCTTCGACCCGTTCGCCATCGCGTCCGGTCCCATCGCCGCGCCGTTCGCAGCCGGCGCTGAATTTCCTGCGACCTGCCCTGTTCCCTGTACCTTGTCCGCTGCACCCTGCTTCTTCTGCTGCTGTCTTTGCTCGAGCACCGCGATCTGGTCGCGATAAATCGCCCTCTCCATCGGATCCCCGGGCAGTCCCCGCCGTCCCGACTGCGCCTGCCGGATCATGGCCGGCGAGGGGAACCGCTCCGTCAGTTCGTGCAGGCTCAGCTGCATCGCCGGATACTGCGCCAGGCGCGCCTCCAGCGCCGAATCATCGATCGTTCCCGGATTCAGCTGCTGGTCGATCCATTTGTCCAGCCCCATGGCTTCCACCGCCGCCACATCGCCGGGCCGCGGTCCAAAAGTCAGCCGATTCAGGGCCAGCAGCACGCGCTGGTCCTGGGTCAGCGGCGACTCGCTGGTCGCGGCCACCGTCTTCTTCTGCTTCTTTTTGTGGCCGAAGGCAAAGGCGTCGGTCGGGGGCAGAGCGAGCAGTGCGATCAAAGCCGTAATCACACACCGCTGAAGTCCGGCAATCCAGTTTTCGGGCATGGCAGGGGACATCCTCGTGGACAGAACCGGTCTCGTCCATCCGCCGCCTCGGGTGAAGCTACGTATCAGACCCGCAGTCGAAGCGGATCTGAAGCTGATCGCCGAGGTTGCAAAGCTGTGGATGAGACCCGGTTCCAGTCTGTCCTTGTCGTACCAACCCGCGCAACTGCCAAAAAGTCGCGCTTGCCGGATTTTCATTTCCCGGCCGGGCAACCATACGCTGTACGCTGAAGCCCGACGCTCACTCTTCCCTGAGCAGGATCATCGGGTCCACCCGCAGCGCACGCTGGGCAGGAATCCACGCCGCCAGCAGCCCCAGCACGAGCATCGAGCAGACCACTCCGCCCAACACCACCGGATCTCTCGGCGTTGCCAGGTAAACGATGTAAGACAGGACCTTCGTCGCCAGGATGCCCAGCACCAGGCCCGCCAGCGAACCCGCGGCCAGCACCGTGAACGCCCGTCCCAGCGCCGTCCGCAGAATCTCTTTGGGCTGCGCGCCCAGCGCTGCCCGAATTCCCAGCTCCCGCATCCGCTTGCTCACCGAGTAGGAGGCCATGCCGAAGATTCCCGTCACCGCCAGCATCGCGCCCAGCAGTCCCAGGACGCCCAGGGCGATGGTCGCCACGCGGGCGGCAAACAGCGCCGCTCCCAGTTCCCGGCTCCACGGCGCAATGGCCATCGGCATCGTCGGATCGAGGGCTCGCAGACTCTTCTCCAGCGCTTCCGCCATCCCTGCTGCATCGCGCCCCGAACGCACCACCAGGAATGTGCTGCTCGACGGATGCTGCAGAATCGAGAAGAACATCGCCGGCTGCTGATCTTCCGTCAGCGTCCGATACTTGCCGTTCTCCACCACCCCGACCACCATCGCCCGGCTTCCGCCCCAGAACCTGAAGTACCCGCCGATCGCCTTGTCCACCGACCCGAACACCTTGCGCGCGAATTCCTGATTCACCACGGCCACGATGGGCTGCTTGTCCACATCGTGCCAGTTGAATTCGCGGCCCGTAAGCAGCCGCGTGCCGGCCGCCGAGAAATAGCCCGGAGAAACCGCGTAGTTCATCGCGTCAGCCGCGAAGTTGGTCGGCCGGTAATCCGTCACGCTGTCCTTGTACACAAACGAATCGCCGCTCCCCAGGCCCAGCGGAATATTGTCGATATAGCCTGCTGCGGTCACCCCCGGAATCGCCGCCGCTGTGTCCAGCATGCGCCGCTGCATCTGGGGAATCTTGTCCTTGTCATAGCCCGCCCACTTCAGGTCGGTGCTGGCCAGCATCGCGTTCTCCGGCTGGAATCCAAAGTCGCTGTGCAGCGA
>JBAUGH010000241.1:0-3045 GCA_049679565.1 Acidobacteriaceae bacterium | reverse complement strand
AGATGTCTTTGAGTTCGACGATGACGGGGGTGTGATCGGACGGCTTGTCCAGGGCGCGCGGACCTTTATCGATGGTGCAGGCAGCGAGGCGCGGGGCGAGGTCGGACGAGAGGAGAAAGTGATCGATGCGGATGCCGCGATTCTTTTCGAATGCGCGGAGGAAGTAGTCCCAGAAGGTGAATTGACCGGGTTCACCGGGATGCAGGGAGCGAAAGGCGTCCATGTAGCCCATATCGAGCATAGCGCGGAAGCGGGCGCGGGTTTCAGGCTGGAAAAGGGCGTCGGACATCCAGTTCGATGGCTTGTCGCAGTCGATGTCTTCGGGGATGACATTGAAATCGCCGCCAATCACGGTGGGCGTGGAGGAGCGGCGCCAGGCGGACATCTGCAGGATGAGGCGATCCATCCAGTCAAGCTTGTAAAGGAATTTGTCGCTGCCGGCGGGATTGCCATTGGGCAGATAGATATTGACGATGCGCAGCCCGGCGATGAGGGATTCGACGAAACGGGCGTGAGTGTCCTGTTCGTTGCCGGCAAGAGCGGTGCAGACGGTTTCGATGGGATGGCGCGCGAGGATGGCAACGCCGTTGTACGCCTTCTGCGTGATTGCGACGGATTGGTATCCGAGAGGCTGGAAGGTGAGGGTGGGAAATTCAGTAGCCTTGAGTTCCTGGAGCAGGAGGATATCAGGCTTCTCGGCCTCGAGCCACGAGGTGACGTGTGCGAGGCGCGCGCGGATGGAGTTGACGTTCCAGGTGGCGATCCGGATGGCGGACTCTCCCGGGATTCAGCCTACGCCTGCTGAGCGGCGAGGGATCGGTATGCGAAGAACATGCCGGCGCGCCAGCGCAGGATCATACCGAAGGCGAGCACGAAGAAAAGAGCTCCGGTCTGCTCGACGGTGAGGAAGCGGTCGAAATAGCTGCGAGCGAAAATGCGGATGGCGGCGAGCACGACGATGACGGCGAGAAAGGCACCGGACCGCTTCATCATGATCGTTTCGCCGTCGCGGTGCAGGCGGGTGGTGCGGAGCAGCGGCCACGCAAGGAAGACAGCACCGACGAGGAAGGCGACCAGCGCCCAGACCCATGGCACCCGGAAGGCCGGAACAGCGAACATGCAGAACCCGGTGGCCATGCCCGCCGGGGGAATGAGGATCTTTCTGAGGGTGATGGCGGTACGGCCTTCCTGGATGCGCCAGAGGATGACGCCGAAAGCGCCGACGACGGAAGCCAGGGCTGCGGTAGCGGGGGTAATGTGCATCATCGGAAGCAGTGCCTCCCCAGCTGCCAGCCTGCAGCTGGAATTTCTCAAAGAATTGCCTGGAAAACCGGGGACAATCTGACTTTTAAGGATAACCCGGCGCTCTGGCCTCGGTGTGTGCGATCCGTCACAGAGCGATTTCCATGGGCGGGCGAGACTGCAATGGGGGTCCTGTTGCACTGTGTTCCGGCTGGATTATGTTTCGTGCGCTCTGACTGTGCTTTCCACGATTTTGGTGGGGCGAAAGCTGTGGGCCGGGCTGGTGGTGGCTGCCCTCAATAGCGTGATTTTCTGCGTGATTGGGTTACGGACGGCGCAGTTCGGGTTCATTCCGGCTAACCTCTTCTGTATTGCGGTGTACGGGCTCAGCCTTCGCTCGTGGCTGCAGAATGGGAAAGTGCAGGCTCGCTGAGCGAACCGTGCGCCTGGTGCGTCCTCTCTGATTGCGGAGGAGCTGTGTCGCGCGGGCAGGGGCGGGCGGCGCCGCTACGCGCACCCCGCCATTTGCGATAGCATACCCACGCAGGGACAATTACGATGAAGTGGATGACGGAAAAGCGGACGCGACCGAGCGACGCAGGTTTTACGCTGATGGAGCTGCTGATCGTGATTTCGATCATGCTGATCCTGATGTTGATCGCCATTCCGAACATGTTGAATCTGACGGCTACGGCGAATGAGACATCGGCGCTCCAGTCGCTGCGGACGATACACGAGGCAGAGATCCAGTACGAGACGACTTATCCGGGCAACGGGTTCGCGTGCTCGCTGGCGGAGTTAGGCGGCAACGCCAGCTCCGGACCGCCAAGCGCCCAGGCAGCGCAGTTGCTGCAGCCGGACCTGGCCTCCGGGAACAAGTCGGGTTACACGTTCAATCTCACCAACTGTACGAAGACAACGGTGAACAATCAGGACATGTACACCAGTTTCGAAGCGACCGCGGTGCCGGAGGCGGTGGGCAAGACGGGCCACAACGGGTTCTGCCTGGACATGAGCGGGGAGATCAAGAAAGACCCGACGGGCGGAACGAACTGCACCGTGCCGCTGCGCTGACAAGGGGATTCAGAGGTTGGCAGAAGAGAAGAACCGAACAGGCCGCCAGTGTGGATTCTTCCGCTGGCGGCTTTTGACTGGAGCCGCGCTGGCCGTCACTTCGGGCGTGGCCCTGGCCCAGGCGAACCCGACCGCGGCGGAGATCGCCGGGCGCGTCGATCGCCACTACAACGCGCTGCACTCCCTGGAGGTCCGCTTTTCCCAGGAATATACCGGCATGGGCATGGATCGGGAGGAATCCGGGGTGCTCCTGCTGAAGAAGCCGGGGAAGATGCGGTGGACCTATACGAATCCCGACGGGAAGCTGTTCCTCCTGGACGGACACGATGGGTACTTTTATTCGCCAGGTGAGACGGAAGCGCAGAAAGTCCCGCAAAAGCAACTCGATGATTTGCGGTCGCCGCTGCAGTTTCTGCTGGGGCACACACAGCTGCAGAAGGAACTGCCAGGGTTGACCGTGACTGCGGAAGGCGACGGGACCTGGGAACTGTCCGGCGTGCCGAAAGGGCTGGAGCAGCGGGTGAGCGCGCTGAAGATCACCGCGACTGCGGATGGAACCATTCAGTCAATGACGATCGAAGAGACGGACGGGGTGACGAACCGGTTCACCTTCAGCGGCGAGGCAGACAATGTGCCGGCGCCGAATACGTCCTTTGTGTTCACTGCTCCGCCTGGGGTACACGTGGTGACGGGCGAGCCGCCGATGTAGCAGGGCCGATAGATATATGC
>JBAUGH010000240.1:0-7188 GCA_049679565.1 Acidobacteriaceae bacterium | reverse complement strand
GACGAGGAGGATGTGGCCCGCGGGACGACGATGCAGAACGCGGTGGCTTTTGCGGAGTGGAACGGCGCGAAGATCAATTTCATCGACACGCCTGGCTTTCATATGTTCGTGCACGAGGCGCGCTGCGCGATGGCGCCGGTGGAGTCGGCTTTGGTGACGGTGAACGCGGTGACCGGGGCGGAGCCGATGACCGAGCGGGTGTGGAAGTACGCGGAGGAATTCAATCTGCCGCGGGCAGTCGTGATCAACCAGATGGATCACCCGCGGGCGGCGGAGTCGGCGGGAGCGACGCTGACGGGGCTGAGCGAGCGGTTCGGGCGGCAATGCATTCCTCTGCAGCTCCCGATCACGAGCGGCAAAGGGTTCGAGGGCGTGGTCGATCTGGTGACGATGGAGGCATTTTTCTATACGCCGGGCGGGGATGGCCGCGGGAAGATCGGGGAGATCCCGGAGGGGCTGAAGGAGCCGGCGCAGCGGGCGCACGAGACGCTGGTGGAGCTGGTGGCCGAGGGCAAAGACGAGTTGATGGAGGAGTATTTCCGCGAGGGAACGATTCCGGAGCAGCATCTGATCACCGCGCTGCACGAGGCGATTCGCGAGGACCGGATTTTCCCGGTGCTGTACGCGAGCGGACTGGCGAATGTGGCGACGGATCACCTGCTGGATTTCCTGAAGGTGTACGCGCCGGCCCCAATCGAGAGGGAGCCGGTGGCGGCGCGGGCGGTGTTGCAGGCGGTGGCCGTGGGCACGAACGGCGAAGCGAAGGCGGGGGAGAACGGGCCGGAGATCGTGATGCGCAGGGTGTCCGACGAGGAGCCGCTGTCGCTGTACGTGTTCAAGACGATGACCGATCCGTTCGCGGGGCGGATCAGCTTCTTCAAGGTGTTCTCGGGGGTTCTGCGGAATGACGGAACGGCCCAGAACTACTCGCGGCGGACGGCGGAGAAGTTCTCGCACCTGTCGATCATGCAGGGGCGGACGGCGGTGGCGGTGAACGAGCTGCACGCGGGCGATCTGGGGGCGGTGGCGAAGCTGAAAGAGACGCTGACCGGGGATACGCTGGGCGACAAGAGCCACGAAATCTTCTTTGAGCCGGTGACGATGCCGGAGCCGGCGATGACATGGGCGATCGAGCCGAAGTCGCGGGCGGACGAAGACAAGCTGGCGCCGGCGGTGCACAAGCTGATGGAAGAGGACCTGATGGTGCGATTCTTCCGCGACCAGCAGACCAACGAATTCCTGATTGCGGCGGCGGGGCAACCGCATATCGAAACGCTGGTGAGCAAGCTGCGCAAGCGGTACCACACGGAAGTGACGCTGAAGGCGCCGCGGGTGCCGTACCGGGAGACGATCCGGGGACGGGCGGATGCGCAGGGGCGGCACAAGAAGCAGACCGGCGGGCACGGGCAATACGGCGACTGCAAGATCAAGATGGAGCCGCTGGCGCGCGGAGGGGGGTTCGAGTTCGAGAACGACGTGTTTGGCGGAGCGATTCCGCGGAACTTCATACCCGCGGTGGAGAAAGGCATCGTGGAATCGGCGGCGCGCGGCTATCTGGCCGGATATCCGGTGGTGGACTTCAAGGTGATCCTCTACGACGGGAGCTATCACGACGTGGACTCGAACGAGCTGTCGTTCAAGATGGCGGGGCGGATCGCATTCCGGAAGTGCATGGAACAGGCGAAGCCGACGCTGCTGGAGCCGGTGATGCGGGTGGAGATCGAAGCGCCGCAGGAGTTCGCAGGCGCGCTGATGGGCGATTTGAACCAGCGGCGGGGGCGGGTGCAGGGCATGGACGGGCTGGGCGCGAACACCATGATCCACGCTGAAGTGCCGATGGCGGAGATGCTGACGTATGGGCAGACGCTGACGGCGGTGACCCAGGGAAGGGGCAGCTTCCATATGGAGATGGACCACTACGACATCGTGCCGCAGCTGATCGCGGACAAGATCGTGGCCAACGCGAAGAAGCCGACGGAGGAGGAAGAAGAATCCTAGGTTCTGGCCCGACGGGCGGACGGTCCTGCGCGGACCGCGGGCGGCCTTCGGCGTTTGAACGGAGTGTGCAATTGGGGGAAAGAGGAAGGCCCGCCATGACGGCGGGCCTTCTTATTTGGGGAGCGGCTTGTTTCTAAGAGAACGCTGCGGCGATTCCGACTTTGACGAGGGTGATGAGGATCCACCATCCGAAGACGGCGCCAGCGGCTTTTCCTTTGGAGATGTTGCCGACGATGGAGCAGCCGATGGTGAGGAGGATGAGAGCCCAGATGGTGGTGATATCGAGCGCGGTACCGAGGGTGATGAGCGCCTGGCTCCAGTCGGTGGGCAGGTAATAGCCGATGTTGGTCCCGACGAAATTTTTGAGATTGAAGGAGTCGGGATCGACGCCGAAGTAGACGGTGATGATGCCCAGCAGACCCTGGACGGCCCAGGGGAGGGTGCCGTACATCCAGACGGCGAACATCTGGCTGAATTTAGCGCGGCCGCCGAAGCCGAAGTTCACGGTGGCGAGCAGGACGGCAGCGGCGATCAGGGCAATGATCAGCGCCACAAGGGGAGTAGCCCAGAATGCAATTTTGGTGAAGTTAGCGCCCATGGTCATGGCGCGGGCCTGCTGGTCGGCGGGCAGGCCCTGGATGCGCTCCATTTGCTTCGGGCTCTGCCGCATCATGTTCTGATAGGCATGGTCCCAGCCGATTTTCTGCTGGATGGCGAAGCCAAGGCCGAGGGTGACGACGACGGCGATGATCCAGGGCAGCCACCAGCTGGAGCTGCGGAGGATGTCGGTGAAGGTTTTGGATGGGGCGACGAAGGTATCGACGACGCGCTGGGTCTGGCTGAGGGGCGCGGCGGACGCTTCGGGCGGGACGACTGCATCGGGCATCGGAATCCTCCGGGAGTTAGAACGCGTGCAGGGCTGGGCGCGATGATTTTCACGGATTGTACTCCCGCGATTGGGAGACGGGGATGAAAATCGGCGGGGCAGGAAGCAGGCGATAGCCCCTGCAATGAGGGCTTTGGAGAAATTCTTTGCGGAACCCGGTTCGCTACTTTTCCTGGGCATCGGGGTCAGGTACTCTGAAGAAGCTCGCATCGATTCTTCCGCGGTCCCCCATGCGTATTCGCCTCCTCGCTACTCTCGCGCTGAGCTCGGTGATGTCGTTGCCGGCTTTGGCCTCCTCCGTCGAAACCGGCCGTATCACCCGCGCCCATGTACGCCATGGGCGTCTGACGTCGCCCTGCGGGCGGATTGCGGGGCATGCGCGCCACACGGTTCTGTCGACTCCGTCCTCGGTTCCCTGCCGTGAGGGCACGGCGCGCGAGACGAGGGTGCGCGAAACAAGGATTCGCGAGACAAGGGCGCGAGAGACAAGGGCGCGCGCGATGAGAGTCGGCGAGCGGGGCGCCCATCTCCAGGCAGCCGTCCTGACGAGGCCGGTTGAGCGCCGGTCAGGGGTGCGAGCGGCGGCGGTGAACCGGATTCGGTGGATTCCTCCGCTGCGAGGCTCGCTGGCTTCGCTGATGCGGCAGAACGAGCGCGATGAGGCCGAGGGCCTGGTGCGGATCGAAGACGACGCGCAACTGGATCAGATGGAGTCGGCGCGAGAGCTGGTGGAACTGCCGGCGAGTTATTCGTTGCGGGCGAATCCCGACCTGCCGCAGGACCGGCGCTATTGCCGGCCGTGGACGGCGCGGTTTCTGGCGGATCTGGCGGCGAGCCATTACGCGCGGTTCCACCGGCCGCTGCAGGTAAACTCGGCGGTGCGGACGGTAGCGTTCCAGCGGCATCTGCTGATGATCAACGGCAACGCCGCGCCGGCGGAAGGGGAACTTGCTTCCCCACACCTGACGGGAGCGGCAGTGGACATCGGGAAACATGGGCTGACGTTCTCGGAGATCGCGTGGATGCGGGCGTGGCTGCTGCCCCTCGAGACGGCGGGCAAGATCGACGTGGAAGAGGAGTTTTACCAGTCCTGCTTCCACATCACGGTGTACCGCAGCTATGTGCGGCCCGCGGCTCCGCAGGCGGTGGCGCGGCGGCGGAAGGGCACGACGACCCTGCTGGCGGCGGGCGTGCGGTAAAGGAACCCAGCCTGTAGCCGGCGGCTGGATCCGCCAGGCTCAAAGCGAGTCATCACAAAATCAACGCCAGGGCCGCTCGGCTTTGAGGTCGATGCCGAGCTGCGCGCACTTCTTGTAGAAGTGGCTGCGCTCAAGGCCGAGAGCTCTGGCGGTATTGGTGACATGGCCGTGGTTGCGTTCGAGCTCGGCGAGAAGGGTAGCTCGCTCGAAGCCGGCGACGCGGTCGGCGAGCGGACCGGTGGCGGATGCGGCGTCGCCGGAGGATGCAGAGGCGGCGGCGGGGCGGTTGGGGAGAGCCATGTCGACGGTGGCGCGATCGACGATGGCGTGATCGGTATTGGGCGCGAGCAGGAGCAGGCGCTCGACGGTGTTGCGGAGCTCGCGGATGTTGCCGGGCCAGGCCCAGGAGCAGAGAGCGTCGATGGCATCGGGGGCGAAGGGGACGGGCTTCCAGCTGTTCTGGGCGGTGACCTGAGCGGCAAAATACTCGATGAGCGCGGGGATGTCTTCGCGGCGCGCGCGCAGCGGCGGCAGGGTGATGGGAAAAACGACGACGCGGTGATAGAGGTCGCGGCGGAAGCTGCCGGCTTCGATCATGTCTTCGAGGTTGCGGTGGGTGGCGACGAGGACGCGGACGTCGACAGCAACCGGCTTGTCGCCGCCGATGCGCTCGACTTCGGATTCCTCGAGGACGCGCAGCAGGCGGGTCTGCAGGGCGAGGGGCATGTCGCCGATTTCGTCGAGGAAGAGAGTGCCGTGGTGGGCCTGCTCGAATTTGCCGATGTGGCGCTGGGAGGCTCCGGTGAAGGAGCCTTTTTCGTGGCCGAATAATTCCGACTCGATGAGCTCGGCGGGGATGGCCGCGCAGTTGAGGGTGACGAAGGGGCCGGCGGCGCGATTGCTTTTCTCATGGAGGGTGCGGGCGACGAGCTCTTTGCCGGTGCCGGTTTCTCCGTAAATGCAGACGCGGGATTCGCTGGCGGCAACGCGGTCGATCTGGGCCATGACGCGGCGCATGGGTTCGCCGGCGAAGATGAGCTGGTGTTTGCCGACGCGGCGGCGGAGGTCGGAATTTTCGGTTTCGAGGCGGCGGAGGCGGAGGGCGTTGTCGACGGTGAGCAGGAGCTTGTCGGTGGAAAGCGGCTTTTCGAGGAAGTCGAGGGCGCCGAGGCGGGTGGCTTTGACGGCCATTTCGATGTGGGCCTGACCGGACATCATGACAACGGGAGCGGGGACGCCGCTGGTTTTCAGATCCTCGAGCAGGGAGAGACCGTCGCGGCCGGGCATGACGACGTCGGAGAGGATGAGGTCGAAGGGCCGGGATTTCGCGAGCTCGAGGGCGCGGGCGGCGTTGTCGCAGACGGTAGCCTCGTGGCCGGCAAGGCGAAAGGCGCGGGCCAGGGAGGCCAGGGTGTTGGCTTCGTCATCGACGATGAGGATGTCGGCTTTGTTCATGCAGATCTTCCGTTATCAACGAGTGGCAGGCCGATGACGAAGCGGGCGCCGCCGGTTTCGACGTCTTCGACGGCGATGGTTCCGCGGTGGTCGGCGATGACGGACTGGACGATGGCGAGGCCGAGGCCGGTGCCGTGGGTTTTGGTGGTGTAGTAGGGCGTGAAGAGGCGCTCGCACTCTTCCGGGGTGAGGCCGGCGCCGCTGTCGGCAACGGAGATGCGGGCGGCGTCGGACGTGCGGGTGGCGGCGACGGTGAGGGTGCCGCCGCCGGGCATGGCATCCATCGCGTTAAGGACGAGGTTGGAAAGGGCGCGGTGGAGCAGCTCGGAGTCGCCGAGGATGGGCAGCGGCTCGGAGGTGATGGAGGTACCCAGCTGGATGTGTTTCTCCTCCAGCGCGGGACCGTAGAGCTTGACGACGCGGCGGACGGCTTCGCGAGCGTCCATTTCGACGGCCTGGGGCTTCGGCATTTTGGAGAAATCGCTGAAGCGGGCAATGATGGTCTTCAAATTGGCGATTTCGGCCTGGAGGGTGGCGGTGCTTTCGCTGAAGACCTCATCGAATTCGCGA
Source organism: Acidobacteriaceae bacterium (assembly GCA_049679565.1). Taxonomy (GTDB): domain Bacteria; phylum Acidobacteriota; class Terriglobia; order Terriglobales; family Acidobacteriaceae; genus Palsa-343. Next base: position 1,080 of record JBAUGH010000240.1, on the reverse strand, counting down.
GGGGGAAGCTGGTGCGCGCGGATCATGTTCTCGACGGTGATCTGGAGGGGAAAGAGCGGGTTCTTGAGCTCATGAGCGAGGCGGCGGGCGAGCTCGCGCCAGGCGGCGACGCGCTCGCTCTGGACAAGGCGCTCGCGCTGGTCGGTAAGCTGGCGAATCATGTTATTGAAGCTGCGGGCGAGGGCGCCCACCTCGTCCAGGGAGCGAATGTCGACGCGGGTATCCCAGTCGCCCGCGGCGACGTGGCCGGCGGCGCGGGCCAGCTCTTCAATGGGGCGGGAAATGCGGGCGGCGATCCACAGGCTGGCGAGGACGGCGGCGATGATGCCGAGTCCGGCGACGCCGTAGGCGATGTCGCGGATGTGGTTCTGGACAACGACCATGCTGCGGCGCGAATTGGCGACGATGAGGACGGCGAGCACGCTGCCGCCGAGACCTTTGAGGGGGATGGCAGTGGCGTTGACGCTGTCTTCGCGACGGGCGGTGAGGTAGACGATTCCGCTGGCGGTGCGGCCGTTGTCGCGGGCGTCGTCCACGAGGCGTTGAAAATGATCCGCGCCGGCGCCGGAAGCGCCGATGAAGTTGCCGGAATGAAATGAGCCAGTGAGATTGCGATAGAGATAGACGGTGGCGCCGGCGGGGACGGGGAAATCGCGCAGGAAGTCAGCGTCGAGCTGGCGTCCGCCGACGATGTAGATGGCAGGGTCGGAGCCGGCGACAGCGCGGACGGCAAAGAGGCCGATCTGCGAGGAGCCGTCGGGCAGGTCCTCTTCTTTGAGGAAGGCGGGCTTGCCGGCGGCGGGGATGGCGGGCTCTTTGTAGCCGAAGCGCGCGGTCCACTGAAGGGAGGAGATGATGCTGCCGTCGTGGCCGACAAGCTCGAGGTAGTCGAGGCGGTACTCCTGGGCGAGGGGAACGGCGACCGTGAGGTAGGTGGCAGGGTCGCCGCCGTTGGCGAGATCGAACGCAACGCGGCGGAGGGGGTCGCTTGAGGCCATGCGATCGAGGGCTTCGGCGGTGTCGGACGCGCGCTCGGAGAACTCGCGCTGGAACTGATTGACGAGGGTAGCGGTCTGCTGC
>JBAUGH010000239.1:0-9274 GCA_049679565.1 Acidobacteriaceae bacterium | reverse complement strand
GCGTCACCCATGGCTGGCGCCCCGCCGCCTGGTTGGTGGCTCCGGTATCTGGAATAGTAGTGAAGCGACCAGCCGACGAATTCCGGATTGTGATAGCTCGGGTCGCCAAACAGCTGCGCGAAGAAGCGGTGGGTCCAGTCGCGATCATTTCCGTTGGGGCCCGACCCGATCAATTGGAGATCCACGCCATACCGGGGCAGCCAGGAGGTGTAACGCCGAAACTCCGCAGCGTACTCTTCAGGAGTGAAGTTTCCGCCGCAGCCCCAGCTCTCGTTGCCCACCCCCCAGTACTTAACCCCGAAAGGATCCGTGAAGCCGGCCTGCGCACGCATGTCTGCCAGGGTAGTTGATTCCCGGGGTGAATTGCAGTATTCCACCCAGTGATCCAGGCTGAGCGCTGAAAGGCTGCGCACGTTCGCCGCCAGATAGGGCTGCGCTCCGGTAAGCTTGCAGAAATGCATGAACTCATTGGTTCCGAATCCATTCGGATCGAAAATCTGCTCGCCCCGTTCGTGCAGTCGCGCCGCGTCAGGATCGGTTTCCCAGAAGTTCGTCCGTCGGGGCCGGCGGGCCACGGGACCAATGCCATCCATCCAGTCATAGCTATCGGCAAAGCAGCCCCCGGGCCAGCGGAGAATCGGAATCCGAATCTGTTTCAGTTTCTCGATGAGCTCCGATCGGATGCCATATTGATTCGGTATCTTCGAATTCGGTCCGACCCAGACGCCGTCGTAAATCACACCGCCAATATGCTCGATGAACTGGCCGTAGAGGTTGGGGGAAATCGTCGCGGCGGCTTCATCGGTGAAGATATCGATTCTCGCCGGCACCTCATTTGCCCAGAGCTTCCGGCCGGATGACAACTCCAGCGATATTGCCGCAAACCCCGACCTCTTCAGGAATTCTCTCCGCTCCATTTCGTTCCCTGTCGCTTTCCTCGATTGATTTCCTTAAAAGGTGGCCATCCATCCACCGTCGACAAACAGAACGTGGCCGGTGATGAAGCCCGCGGCAGCACTCGCCAGAAAAACAACCGGCCAAGCGATATCATCAGGGGTTGCCCATCGCCCCAAAGGGCAGCGCTGCTTCACCCAGTCATCGAACTGAGGGTCTGCCATCAGGCTCCGCGTGAGGTCTGTTGCGACATATCCGGGAGCGATGGCATTGACGTGGATACCGTACTTCGCCCATTCCACGGCCAGTACCTTGGTGAGCTGTCCCACGGCTCCCTTGGAGGCTGTATAAGGCGCCGTTCCTGCCCGAGCCGCCGCAGTCATAAGAGAAGCGATATGAATCACGTTTCCACCACCACCCTGTGCAATCCGTCGGCGCGCGAAGCTCCGGCTGAGCTCGAAGATGGCGGTTGCATTGATGGCCATCACTTCCTGCCAGTCATCGAGAGTCAGATCGACAGCCAAACCACGCCGTGAAATACCCGCAGCGTTCACCAGCACGTCGGGAGTTCCGGTTCTGTCGCACAGCTGTTCGAACCATTCGGCAATATCGCCGGTGTTCCGCAGATCGAAGGCGGCGACATGCACCGGCTGAGAGTAGACGCGGAGCTCGTCCGCCACGCGGGCCAACTCCTGTTCATCGCGGCCGACCAGAATCGCGCCGGCTGCTGACTGGGCGAAGGCGCGCGCAATGCCCAAACCGATGCCACGGGTGGCACCTGTGACCATTGCGAGCCGCCCGCGAACATCAAATGGATTCACGACCCGCTCTCCAGCGGGAGGATGAGCGCCTTGCAGATTGCCCCGGAACGGAACTGCTCGAAGGCTGCTCCAACCTGCTGCAGCGGGAAAGCATGCGTGATGATGCGCTCGAGTGGCAGATCCACGGCAAGCGCGATGGCCGCTTCGAAGTCACTGCGCTGGTAGACTCTGGAACCCAGCATTTCGATTTCCTTGAAATTGATGGACTGCATATCGATGGTGACCGGCTTCTTGAAGACGCCGAGGTTCACGATTGTTCCCCGCGAACGCACCAGTGGAATCATTTCGATCGCGGAAGACGGATGGCCGGCGCATTCGAAAACGAGATCTGCGCCGTTCTGATCTGACTTCTCCATCACGAATTTCCGCAGTGACTCTCCGGAATCCAGCGCATGCAGGCCGAGGCTTTGGGCGAGTTGCAGCCGCGAAGGCCGGACGTCGCTGATCACGACCTGGGGAATCCCATACGACTGCGCCGTGAGCGCGGTCAGCAGCCCAATGGGACCAGCCCCCAGCACAACGGCAAAATCGATCCCTTCCAGATCGGGCCGCCGCACCCCATGCACGGCCACCGCCAGCGGCTCGATCAGCGCACCAACGCGCGCAGACATGCCGGCCGGGAGCTTGATCAAGGAACCGACTGGCAGCTTAACGTACTGCGCCATACCTCCATCGACATCGAATCCATAGAGCCGCAGGTTGCGGCAAACGTGGGGGTTCCCGTGCGCGCAGGCGTGACAGTGTCCGCAGGAGATGAGCGGATAGCTGGTGATGCGGTCGCCAATCGAAAAATCGCCGCGCGAAGTACGGATCTGCACAATCCTCCCGGAAAGCTCATGTCCGAGGGTGAGGGGAGCTCTGGCCCGAGGGTGGGTGCCCGCCACGATACTGATATCCGATCCGCAGAATCCGCAGGCCTCGACTTCCACCAGAGCCTCTTCATCCCCTATCTCGGGCAATGAAACCTCTTCCGGCTCGATACGGTCAGGGCTTATATAGCGTGCAGCCAACATCGTGGGCATGATCCTCCTACTGGGCGGTATAACCGCCGTCCATCATGACAACAGCGCCGGTGAAGAAGCTGGCCAGATCACTCGCCATGTAGGCGTAGAAACTCGCGACTTCCTCCGCATTGGCGATCCGGCCAATCGGATGGGCATTGCGGAGCATGGACCAATAGCCATTCGCATCTCCGGAGGCTTCTGCAGAACGGTGCACGATGGGGGTGTCCACGGTCCCACAGGCGACGGCATTCACTCGAATTCCATGCCGCGCATATTCGATCGCCATTTGTCGGGTCATCTGGTGGAGCGCCCCTTTGGACGGAGCGTAGGCTCCCTGGGTTGGGATTCCCGCAACTCCGGAGATCGATCCGCTGATCAGGATCAGGCCGCCTCCCTGCCGGATCATAAGGGGAATCACGTGCCGCGAAGCCCAGTAGAGGCTTTTCACGTTGGCATTCATGACTTCATCCCACTCTTCCGGTGTGTGAAGATGCAGAGGCTTCACTACGCTGACGGCCGCATTGCTCACCAAAACATCGATTCGCCCGAAAGAGCTGATTGCCGTTTGTGTGAAATCCATCGCGGTCTGCTCCTGGCCAACATCGCCGTGCACGATCTTCAGCCGGCCGCGGCAGCTATTCTGCATCTGCTGCAATTCCTCCGGGATTTCCGGCCGGCGAAATACTGCCACCACACCCTCCGCTCCGCAGGCAAGATACGTGCGTGTGATCGCCAGACCAATCCCGGAAGAGGCCCCTGTCACCACAGCTACTTTTCCGGTCAGCAAAATCTCCATAATGCCCCTGATAAAGTGGTCATCTCAATCTTCAGTCCGACACGCGTCGCGACATCCAGCGAAACACTTCTACTATGAGGCCGCGGCGCTGGGCGCGGTCGCTGCGAGGAAGTCGCAGGGGAGCCGCTCCATGCGAGCTGCCTCGGACGGTCTTCAAGCGGAATTCACGCGCATGATGCAATTGCCCCTCCAATATGCCTCGACCAAGTGCCAATGATTATAGATTAAATCGAGGCCTCATGGTGCCAAACCGGCAAACCCGTCACGCATTTACAACAATTTACAGAGTGTAGTATAATTTATCATCTATTATAGGATAAGAGGTCGCCAGGATGCCGGCGCTCGCCGATCACGTGACGTCAAAAACCTCCGTTTCCTTTCCTACCTCCCGGCTGGACGCCCAGAAATCCCGTATCCGCAGACAGGAACATCACCGGCTCCGCACCTCCCCGGTTCCCGACATCATCGCCGAGTGCGATCGCGAGCGTCTGTCCTGGCCGCAACGCGCGGCCTGTCTCATGGTCCGCATGTGCCAGGCTGAAAAGCCCGTTATTCGGCCCGACGAGCACATCGTTTTCAATCGCACCGTCCCCTCTGTGCCGCCGATTTATAGCCCCGAAGACTGGGGTCGCATGACCACCGGGCGTATCCTCCACGAACTCGGCCCTGTCAGCAACATTTGCGCAGACTGGGGCTCGGTCCTCCGGGACGGCCTCCTGCACCGCCGGAAAATCGCGATCGCTTCCCGCGAGCGTTTCGCTTCCGACACAGTTCGGGTTGAATTCCTCAACTGCGCCATCGCCTGCATCGATGCTGTACTTGACCTCGCCGCCCGTTATGCCGACGAAGCCCGGCGCCAGGGGCGCGACGACATCGCAGCGATTCTCGATCATGTGCCTGCCCTGCCTCCTCGCACCTTGCAGGAAGCCCTGCAGTCTCTGCGCCTTCTTCATGCATCGGTATGGATGGCCGGCCATTACCACGTCGGTCTCGGCCGGGTTGATCAGTACCTCTGGCCCTATCTCGAGAACGACCTGGCCGAGCATCGCCTTGATCTCTCCGGCGCCGAAGAGCTGCTCGCCGAGTTCTTCATCTCCCTCAATAAGGACAGCGATCTCTACCCTGGTGTCCAGCAGGGCGACAACGGACAGACCATCATGCTCGGTGGTGTCACCCCCCAGGGCGCGCCTGCCGTCAACGAGCTCACCCGCATGGCCCTCCGCGTCGGCCTTTATACGCTGATGATCGACCCCAAGATCAACCTTCGCATCACCCGGGAAACGGATGTTGACCTCCTGATGCTCGCCACCGAGCTCACCCGCAGGGGTCTCGGCTTCCCCCAGTACTCCAACGACGAGATCGTCATTCCCGCCCTCATCGCCCACGGCTACGCCACTGAGGATGCCCGCAACTACACCGTCGCCGCGTGCTGGGAATTCATCATTCCGGGCAAGGGCATGGAAGTGGTCAATACCGGCGCCGTCTCCATGCCGCTTGCTGTCGATCAGGCCATGCGCGAAGCCTTCGGGGGCAACGAAGGCTTCGACCGCATCCTCGCTCGCACGTCGGGCCACATCGCCGATCGGGTCCGCGACCTCGTCGAGAAGTACTCGCGTCTTCTGCTCCCGCCGGCCCCCTGGTACTCGGTTCTCATGGAGGGCTGCCTCGGGAACGGCCGCGATCTTTCAGCCGGACTGAAGTACAACAATTTCGGCATTCACGGCGCCGGCTCTTCCAGCGCTGCTGACATGCTTGCCGCCATCCGCCACTTCGTCTACGAGGAAAAATCCGTCAGCCCGGCCCGGTTCCTGGAGGCCCTCGACGCCAACTTCCAGGGCCACGAAGCCCTCCGGGACCGCCTCCTCCATGAAGCCCCCAAAGTCGGCAACGACCCCGAAGCCGCCGACCTGCTCGCAGAACTTTTCGACCGTTTTGCCGATGGCTGTGAGTCGGCGGCCCCGACGAACCGCGGGGGTCAAATCCGCCCCGGCTCGGGGTCCGCCATGTATTACGTGTGGCTCACCCGAGGAGCGCCGGGCGCCCGCGACGGCCTGCCGATCGGAGCGACCGCCGACGGCCGCCTCGAGGGCGAGTTTTTCAGCGCCAACCTTGCTCCGTCTCCACAGGCGCAGGTCCGCGGCCCTCTCAGCATCCTCCAGGCCTTCAGCCAGATCGATTACAACCGCATCTGCAATGGCGGCCCGATCACGATGGAACTCTCCGACTCAGTCTTTTCCGATGAAGAGGGCATCGAGAAGTGCGCGCTCCTGGTCCGCACCTTCGCGCAGCTCGGTGGCCAGCAGCTCCAGCTCAACACGGTTAACCTCCACACCCTGCTCGACGCGCGCGAGCACCCCGAACACCACCGCAACCTCATCGTCCGCGTCTGGGGCTGGAGTGGGTATTTCTGCGAACTCGCTCCCGAATACCAGGAGCACATCATCGCGCGGCACATCTACGGCTCCTGACGGAAAACCTGTGCTCACCGGGATCATCTTCGACATTCGCGAGTTCACCGTGCACGATGGCCCCGGCATCCGCACGACGGTCTTCCTCAAAGGCTGCCCGCTGCGATGCGCCTGGTGCCACAATCCGGAAGGCATGTCTTCCCATCCGGAATGGATGGAAAGCCGGGGAGGGAGGCGCCTCGTCGGGCAGACCTATTCCTCCGCCGATCTCGCCGCCGTCCTCAACCGCCAGGTTTCCGTGCTTCGCCTCAACCATGGCGGCCTCACGTTCTCCGGCGGCGAACCCCTTGTCCAGGCCGCCTTTCTCGGTGAAGTCATCGCTCGCCTCGACGACGTCCACCTGCTCCTCGATACATCCGGCTACGCTCCCGCTGAGGACTTCCGGCGCATCGCCGAAAAGTGCGACCTCATCTATTTCGATCTCAAGCTGATCGACGCTGTTCGTCAACGGGAACTCACCGGCGTCGGCAACGCCCCCATCCTCGCCAATCTGCGCGGCCTCGCCGCCCTGGGGGTTCCCTACGTGATCCGCGTGCCACTCGTGCCCGGCGTCACCGATACAGAAGATAACCTCTCCGCGATTGCTGCCACGATCAAGGGCCTCCCCGGACTCGTCCGTGTTGACCTGCTCGCCTACAACCGAGCCGCAGGCGGAAAATTCAATGCCCTCGGCAGAACGTTCCACCCGCCGTACAACGAATCCATTCCCGTCCAGCCGCGCATCGACCTCTTCGCAGAAGTCGCGGCGCCGGTCCGCATCTCGGGAGCAGTCGCCGGACCGCCGCCGGCGCACCCCAGCTAAAGAGAAACCGTTCACGCACCTCATCCACCCGACAACGTAGTTTGGGAAAAACGATGAAAGCACTGGTACTCACACACTACAAACAGCTCGAGCTCGATGAGGTTCCGCAGCTCATCCCCGGGCCCGGCGAGGTCCTCATCCGCATCGCAGGATGCGGCATCTGCGGCAGCGATGTCCACGGTTATGACGGTTCCTCCGGCCGCCGCATCCCGCCGCTCATCATGGGACACGAAGCTGCCGGCATTGTTGCCGCCACCGGCCCCGGCGCTTCGCAGTTCCAGCCGGGCGAGCGGGTCACTTTCGACTCCACGGTTTACTGCGGCGCCTGCCCCTTTTGTCTGCGCGGTGAAATCAACCTGTGCGATCGCCGCGAAGTGATCGGCGTGTCCTGTGGGGACTACCGTCGCAACGGGGCATTCGCCGAATTTCTTGTCGTGCCGGAGCGCATCGTCTATCGCCTCCCGGCGGCAATGTCCTTCGCCGAAGCTGCCATGCTCGAGGCCATCTCGGTGGCCATCCATGCCATGAACGTCAGCCAGTTCCGCGGCGGCGAAACCGCTGTGGTCATCGGCGCGGGCATGATCGGCCTCCTCGTCCTGCAGGCTGCGCTGGCTGCCGGCTGCGCACGGGTCTACATCGCCGACATCGATGACTCGCGCCTTCATCTCGCCGAAGCGCTTGGCGCCACAAGGACCATGCGCGCGAAAGATCTTATTCCTGAACTCCAGCGCCTCACCGGCGGGGCCGGCGCCGACCTCGCTTTCGAAGCTGTCGGCCGCGACGAATCCATTGCCACTGCCATCGACTCCGTTCGCAAAGGGGGCGCGGTTACCCTCATCGGTAACGTCGTCCCTCGGGTCACCCTGCCTCTGCAGAAGGTGGTCACGCGACAGATCCGCCTGCAGGGAACCGCCGCATCCGCCGGCGAATATCCGCAGGCAATCAATCTTGTTACCTCCGGCAAAGTCCGGGTGAAACCCCTCATCAGTTCAGTCGCCTCTCTGGAAGAGGGTCCACAGTGGTTCGAGCGGCTCTATCGCCATGAGCCGAACCTGATGAAAATCGTTCTCGCCGCCAGTCCGGAGCTGATGGGATGAGCGAGAACCTCTTCGACCTGTCCGGCCAGGTTGCCCTTGTGACCGGGGCCAGTCGCGGCCTGGGACAGTACTTCGCTCGCGCCCTCGGCAGGGCCGGCGCCGACCTCGTCCTCTCGAGCCGCCGGCGCGATACCCTCGCCGACTTCGCAGCCGAAATCCAGGCGCTCGGCCGCCGCGCCGTCACCGTCGATCTCGACGTCCGCGATTACGCCAGCATCGAGCGCATGGCCAGCCAGGCCAATGAGGCTTTCGGCCAGATTCATATTCTGGTCAACAACGCCGGATGCAACGTCCGCAAACCGGCGCTCGACATTACCTGGGACGACTGGAACGTCGTTCTCGATACCAACCTCCGCGGCACCTTCTTTGTCGCTCAGGCCATGGCCCGCAACATGATCGCTCACGGTTACGGCCGCATCATCAACATCGGCTCGGTCACCAGCGTGTTCGGCTACGCCGGGCTCGGTCCCTACTGTGCGAGTCGCGGCGGCGTCCGCCAGCTCACCATGAGCCTTGCTGACGACTGGGGCCGGCATGGCGTGACCGTCAACTGCCTGGCACCGGGGTGGTTTAAGACCGAGCAGAATCGAGTCCTCTATGAAAACCAGGGCTGGGTGGACTACCTCATTGACCGCATCCCGGTGAGACGCCCCGGCCAACCCGCGGACCTCGATGGCGCCGTCGTTTTCCTTGCCTCGGAAGCCAGCCGCTACATCACCGGCCAGACCCTGCTCGTCGTCGGCGGTATCTCAACCGGCTCTACCCGCGCGACCGTCCAGCGTGATCCCTGAACCGTGCCGTCCATGAAGAGATTCCCTCTCCTGGTTCGAGAAGTTCCTGGTCCGCCCTTGCGCCCCCACGCTGCAGCGAGCAGGAAGGTCGATTTCCGCTGATAGCATCTATAATCTATAACGCGCAGAACGGATGACCCGCTTGTTCCTTGTCCGTGTTTGAGCCGCAGCTAAAACGAAAAAAGAAGGAGACGCAATTGGCAAGCGCCATGGATATCGGATCGCAGGACCGCCGCAGCGCGCTGAACTCGGTGCTGATCCGGAGCACGATTGTTGCCGCGCTGGGCGGCCTTCTCTTCGGCTTTGACACAGCGGTAATTGCCGGAGCTACCGGAGCGCTGACGAGTCTGTTTCATTTGACGCCCGGCTCTCTGGGACTGACGGTGGCGGTGGCGCTGTGGGGCACGATCGCCGGCGCGCTGCTTGCGGGCATCCCCGGCGATCGTTATGGCCGGCGTGACAGTCTGCGCGTTCTGGCCGTGCTGTTCTTTCTTTCGGCGCTTGGATGCGCGGCGGCATGGAGCTGGCTTTCGTTTGTGACCTTCCGCTTTGTGGCGGGACTCGCGATCGGCGGCTCGTCGGTGATTGGACCTATGTACAT
>JBAUGH010000238.1:0-9384 GCA_049679565.1 Acidobacteriaceae bacterium | reverse complement strand
GCCTGGGAAACGGCGGGGTCGAAGTCGGGCAGGTGCAGGGCGGCGACCTTGCCGCTGGAGCGGTCGATGAGGAGCCAGGGTCCTCGCTGCCAAACCCAGCGGGGGGCGCGGTCGGAGGGCAGGGCATCGTTGAGGCGGACGGCGCGGCGTACGGTGAAGCTGCGCTGGGTTACGTCGTGGGGCTCACCGGCGGTCCACTCCTTCACCTTGCCATCGACGATCAGAGGGCGGACGGGGAGGGTGGTCTCGTCCTTTTGGGCGCCGGCGGGATCGCCCAGGCGGGAATAGGGCTCATGGCGCACGGCGCCCAGGGCGACCACGTGGGGTTTGGCGGCGGCGCGGGCAAGGGGGTGAGCCGCGAGGGCCAGCGCCAGGCCGAGGGCAGCATGTCGGGGGAGCATACCTGCAGGCTACGGAGGGCCGGATGGCCGCGACAGGTCACAGAAGTAATGAACGCTGGGGGCGCTGGCGGGGCAGGCGGGGGCGGGCAGGGGCTTGTTTATTGAAGAGCGCGGGTGTCGGGAGTTGCGGAGGCGGTGGCGGTGACGGCGTGGTGGGGCAGCTCGTCTGCCATGACGCGGTTGCTGACGAAGCGCCAGACCACCCAGCCGAAGCCGGCCAGCAGGAGGACGAGCACCGCTACGCTGGTCCAGCGTTTGCGCAACGGGTGAAGGCCGGGAGAGGGACGGGCGCGGCCGACATTCTCGACGAATTCGACCCAGCCGTCCTCGCCCTGGACGGGGTCGTGGGGGCTGGAGGCGGTGAGGAAGCGGTCGATCCAGAGAGTTTAGTCGAGGCCGACAGTGCGGACGTAGCCGCGGACGATGCCTTTGCTGAGGATGCCGCCGGGCAGGGCAGCGAAGTTGTCCTCTTCGAGAGCGGTGAGGTAACGCACGATGACCTTGGTCTTCTCGCTGATGGTTTGCAGCGCGACCCCCCGGGACTCGCGTTCCTTCCGTAACTCTTCGCCGAACCGCCCCACGATCTGGCATCCTTCCACAGTGGCTTCAGGACCGGGCCATTGCAACCATAAGACTACGATGGCGCAAGGTCAAAAGGATTATCGGCACGAATCCTGATTTTCTCTGCGCAAATCATAGTACCGAAGTAACTTGGACTGCAAATCCCTCCATTGGGGGATGCGGATGGAGGGCAGGGTTATAACCGGAGTGCCAATACCGTTCAGGTTAACAAGCCGGCGGGAGCGTCGCTGGCTTTGCTACTCTGAAGTTTCCATCGCAAGAGGCGCTGGGCGCCATCCAACTGATCCGATGAACAAGCTTGTAGTGGGCAACATCCTCTATCGTCCCATGCGGTCCGCGATCAGCGTGCTGGCGGTGGCCATCGAGGTCATCATGATCCTGTCGATCGTGGCGATCATGGTGGGCCAGGTGCAGGGCGCGGCTAACCAGACCAGCGGCATCGGCGCGGACATCATGGTGCGGCCGCCGAATGCCAGCAACTTCAGCGGCCTGAGCGACGCGGCGGTTCCGGCCAAAATCGCTCCCGAGGTGCTGGCGAAACTGCCTCACGTGGCGGTGGCCTCCCCGGTGATCGCGAAGCTGATCACCAGCGGCTCGGTGCAGACGCTGTTCGGCATCGACTATGCGAGCTACAACGCGCTGCGGCCGTTCGTGTTTCTGGAGGGTAAGCCGCTGAGCGGCCCCGACGATGCGCTGGTGGACGATCTGTATGCGCGCAGCCGTCACCTTGAGGTCGGGGACACGATCGACGTCCTCAACCACAAGTTCCATATCTGCGGCATCGTGGAGCACGGCAAGGGCAGCCACGTCTTCATCCCCATCCGCACCATGGGCGAGCTGAACGGCACGCCGGACAACGCGTCGATCTTCTACATCCGCACCGACAGTCCGAAGAATCAGCAGGCGGTGATCGACGAGATCCACGAGAGGCCGGGACTGGAAACGTACCAGGTGCAGACGCTGGCGGAGTGGATGTCGATGATGACGCCGGAGCACCTGCCGGGGTTCAACATCGCGCTCCGGGTGGTGATCGGGATCGCGGTGATCGTGGGATTCCTGGTGATCTTCCAGTCGATGTACACGGCGGTGATGGAGCGGACGAGGGAGATCGGGATCCTGAAATCGCTGGGGGCGTCGAAGGGGTACATCATCAACCTGGTTCTTCGCGAGGCGGGGCTGGTGTCGGTTGCCGGCATCGGTCTGGGCATCGGGCTGACGTTTCTGATTCGGCTGCTGATGGCGGCGAAGTTCCCGACGCTGACGTTTCTGATGACCGACCAGTGGCTTCTGGCGGGCGCGGGGATCGCGCTGGTGGGGTCGATTCTGGGGGCGCTCTATCCGGCGTGGAAAGCGGCGCGCAAGGATCCGATCGACGCGCTGGCTTATGAGTGAGGTCGGTCACCGGGGCCGATTTCACTTCTTATCGTGACTAAGCCGCTACGCCTGCGGATGCTGCCAATTCTTGTAAACGAACTCGAGGCTGTAGCCGTCGGGATCGAGGACGCTGGCGGCGTAGTAGCGGGGATCGTAATAGTCCCGAATGCCGGGTGAACCCTTGTCGGCAGCGCCCGCGGCGATAGCTGCAGCATAGGCGGCGTCCACCTGCGCGCGGTTCTCGGCCACAAAGCCGATGTGGACGGCACGGTTGTCGGCCTGACCTTCCCGAAGCCAGAAGAAGATGCGGCTGTCGGCTCCGAATCCTTTGAGGTCAGGATGGCCGGGCGGTCCGTTGCGGCCGTCGTAGTCGAACAGGCGGCTGATGCCGAGGGGAGCCAGAGCGGCGGTGTAGAAAGCGATGGAACGCTCCACGTCGCTCACCGTAAGAAAAACGTGATCCAGCATCCCTACCCTTTCCACCCGACGCTTCGGACGCCTCTCTCCGGCGGAGGAGGCGCGGCGGATGAGGTCATGGATTTTGGGGCGAAGGCTCGCCCGCCGCGCCCGCGCCGAGGCCTGCGAGCAGAACGGTAGCGGCGAAGAGCAGGGTGTCGCCGACGTAGTTGAGGCCTTCGACGGGATTGGTGTGGAACTCGTCAATCAGGATCGCTCCGTAGAAGAACAGCGTGAGCAGGAGAAGCACGAGGCCGGCGCCGGCGGCGGAGATGCGGACGGTGCGGGGAATGAGCAGGCCGAATCCGGCGAGGACCAGAACGATGCCGATGGCGTACGCGATGAGGGTAGGCGCGGGCATCCACGGGGGCGTGATTTTTTCGAGGGGAACGCCGCTGACGTTATGGGGGAAGAGGAAGTGCTCGATGCCGTAGAAGATCATGATGAGGGCGACGATGAGGCGGCCGATGCGGAGGAGCGCAGAGCGTGCGGCGCCGGCGAGGACGCTGCCAGCGAGGACCATGGCCCCGCCCTCGAAGCAGGTTTCGCGGAAGAGGAGAGTCCAGAAGATGCGGTCGTGCAGGTGGCGGGGCAGAATGGGCAGGTCGATGAGGACGACGATGAGCAGGAACTGGAGCGCGAGCAGCGGTGCGGACCAGCGGACATAACGCCAGGCGAGGAAGCTGAGGGCCGCGGCCAGCAATCCGACGCCAAACAAGTCGGCCCAGAAGAGAGGATGGGGCAGCCAGCGGGGAACGATGGTCGCGAGTTCGCGCGAAGCGGTGGCGTGTTCGGCGGCAAAGATGGCAAGGGCGACGGCCTCGAAGACGGGGCCGAGGACCAGAAGCCTGCCGGCGCCGGAAGCGGCCTGGAAGCGGGGGCGAACGAGGATGAATCCTGCGAGCAGCGCGGCGATACCCGCGGCGCTCATGGTCCCGACCTCAACGGTCATGCGTGTCTCCCGAACCGTGAATTCTGCGTGAGTGGGAGACATTCTACAGCGAGCGATGAGCGCCGCGTGGAGAAGAAAGCAGTGGCTATCGCCGCGCAGGGAGAAGTGGTTATGCGGGCGGCGGCCGGTGGCAACGCGTCGAATCGTTGGCCTGCGCTACTGCGCGGGCAGGATGTTGAGCGGGTGGGCTTCGGTGTTGAAGACGGTCTTGCTGAGATCGACGCGCTGGGGATCGGCGAGGAGGAGATAGAGATACTTCATGGTCTCGGCAAAGAAGAAGCTCTCCATGTCGTCGCGCTGCCAGAGGCGAGCGGCCTGGGGGGATTCGGTGGGGGCGCCGAGTTTCCACACCGGCTGGCCGGCGGTATCAGGCAGCAGGCGCACGTTGGCGATGGCCGCGAAGGCGGAGGGGGTGCGGCAGAAGCGGACGATGGAGTCGAAGTAGTCGAGGCCCATCTCGCGGTAGAGGGGATCGTGGGTGAAGTACTCGAGGTAGTAGGCGGACTCGATGTTTTCCGGGCGGAGCTGGTAGCCGGAGCTGAGGATCTTCATGTTGGTGTAGTCGATGAGCTCGGGCTCGATGCCGGTGAGGGTCCAGAGGCGGTAGTTGGAGTTTTGCAGCTGGCGGGCGCGGTCGAGGTCGCCGGAGAGGGCTAAGGTTCCGGGGAAGAAGGCGGCGAGGGCGCCATATTGCGTGCCGGTGCGGGCGCCGGAGGTCATATCGGCTTCGCCGTACCAGAAGCCCGTGGACTTGTCAGGATATGTCACCGTCTGTGCGACGTATTGGTTGAGGGCGGCGACGGAGGCGAGCCACATCCGGTGGCAGTCCTCGTCGTGGAAGAGCAGCCAGGCTTTGAGGAGGTATTCGTAGTAGGAGTCGGAGCCGCCGTTGATGTTGGCGGTGGGGTCGGTCCACTGGCCGGTGCGGACATTGATTTCGGAGCCGAGGAGATTCAGCGGGGAGCGGCGGCTCCAGAGGGCGACGACTGCGGCCTTGGCCTTGTTGTAATAGACAGGCTTGTGGGTGAGGCGGCTCAGGGTGCCGAATTCGAGCAGCAGGGTGCCGACCTCGGCCGGGTTGGTGTTCTCGCCGCGTACCGCGCCGGTTTTGAGGTTGACCCAGACGTAGGGCATGCCGGTGGGCGAGTCGAAGACGGGGAGCAGGCGGGCGCCGAGGTCGTCGGCGAGGGCGAGCAGGCGCGGATCGTTGGTGAGCTGGTAGGAGGAGAGCAGGCCGCCGAGCATGCGAATGGTGATTTCAAAATTTTTGACGTAGATGTCTTTGTCGAAGGAGAGCTGGGTGTCGATGAGCTGGCGGTCTTCGTCGGCCTGCTGGTTGAGGCCCATGAGGATCATGGTGTCGAGGGCGTCGACCGGGGTCATGAGGAGCGAGGCGCCGTACCAGTCGAAGGGCTGATTGGAGAGGGGGCGGAGCTCGTCGTGTCCCCAGGCGTACTGGTGATAGCCGCTCCAGGCATGGAGAAACTGCTCGCGGATGCGGCCGGCCATTTCTTTCTGCGAAGGGACGTGAGGGGGAAGGGGCAGCTGCGGGGGTGGGGAGGCCTGGGCGGCGGCGAGGGTGGGAACGAGAAGGATGAGGGCGAGGAGAAGGTTGAGTCCGCGCATGGGTCTTTGGCAATAGGGTAACGGATAGCGGGCCTCACGCCGCGCCTGGGGGAGTTGCGTTGAAGGTTCGGGTGCGACTCAGGCTGCTTTGGTTTTTTTCTTTGGTCTGCCGCCGAGCCGGCCATTCTTTTTTGCGGCGCTGCGTTTGGCGGTGCTTCGGGAACGGCCGCCGGCGGCGCCCAACCGGCTGGCCATCCACTGGCGCGAGCCAAGGAAGCCTTCGAGAAGCGCGGGCAGATAAAGATCGGCGTCCAGCCTGGGGAAATGAATGCCGAAGCCCGAGGGCGAAATCTCGATGGGCTCCAGCTGTGCGGGGGTGGCGTTCTCCAGGCCCTGGGCATCCTTGGGCGAGAACATGACGTCGATTTTCGAGCTGAGATGAAGAACGACGCGGCCGAGGCGGCGATCGTAGTGGGCGCTGACGGCATGGGGATGGGAGACCTGCAACTCGAGCGCCTTCCGTTTCGCCTGGATCAAATCTTCATTGAATCCCATGGATTTTCTCCCATGCCTTACACAATAAACTCACGTTCACGAGCAGTACTTCTGCGATCCGAACGATGTGGCGCGGGGGAAAGCCGAAATTTTCCCGCACGATAACCGGACCCGTGGGGCAGATCAGCTCGAAAACTGCCTCATGATCCGGGCCGATGACGTGTACGTGAGAGGGGCGATGATCGTTCGGATAGATCACGACTCTCAACCTGCCAAACCTCAGGACGGTTGGCATGAGGTGAGTTTATCACAAAACCAAAGCGCTTAGGTTGTCGTGAACAAACTATACGTTCGCGCTGGTTTTCAGCATTTGTTCCGCATGGCGGAGGGAGGTTTCGGTGACGGTGGCGCCGGAGATCATGCGGGCGATTTCTTCGGCGCGTTCCTGGGAGTTGAGGAGGCGGATGGAGGTGTGGGTGCGGCGCAGGCGCTCCTGCTTCTCGACGAGGAAGTGCTGGTCGGCGAAGGCGGCGATTTGCGGGAGGTGGGTGACGCAGAGGACCTGCTGGGCGCGGGAGAGGGCTTTGAGCTTCTGGCCGACGGCTTCAGCGGCGCGGCCTCCGATGCCGATGTCGATTTCGTCGAAGACCAGGGTGCGGGGGGTCTGAGTTTTGCGGGTGTGCGCGCGGCTGGCGCCATCTTCGACGCTGACTTTGAGGGCCAGCAGGACGCGGGACATTTCCCCGCCGGAAGCGATCTGGTCGAGCGGCTGGAGGGGCTCGCCGGGATTGGTGGCGATGCGGCACTGGACCTGGTCCCAGCCGTGAGCGGTCCAGGCGGCGGGGTCTTCGTTCGGAGTGACGGCGATGGAGAAGCGGGCCTTCATGGCGAGGTCGTTGATCTGGGCTTCGGCAAGCTTCTCCAGCTTTTTTGCGGCGGCGGCGCGGTTCTGGGTGAGGGCGCGGGCGGCGGATTTGTAGGCTTCGGCTGCGGTAAGGAGATCGACGCGCAGGGCCTTGAGAGTTTCGTCGCGGTTCTCGATTTCGGCGAGCTTACGGGCGGCTTCCTCTCCAAAGGCGATGACCCCGGCGAGGGCCGATCCATATTTGCGCTTGAGGCGATCGAGCAGGGCGAGGCGGTCTTCGATTTCGGCGAGGCGCTCGGGGGAGGCGTCGATGGAGCCGGCGTAATCGCGGACGGTGGAGCTCACATCCTCCACCACAGCGCGGGCGGAGGCGAGCTGCTGGGCCTGCTCGGCGAAGCGGGGATCGTAGCGGGCCAATTCCTCGAGATGTTTTTGCGCGGCGGCAAGAGTTGACTCAGCGGAAGTGTCGTCTTCGTAGAGGAGGTTGCTGGCGGAGACGGCGGCGGCCTGGAGTTTTTCAGCGTTGGCGAGGATGCGCTTCTCGGTTTCGAGGGCTTCGTCTTCGCCTGGCTGGAGGGCGGCGGAGTTGATTTCGCGGGCCTGAAAGGTCCAGAGATCGGCGAGGCGGAGGCGGTCCTGCTCGTCGCGCTCGAGCTCGGCGAGGCGGTTCTGGATTTCGCGCCAGCGGGTGAAGGCGGCGGCAGCGGGTTCGAGAGCGAGGCCGGCGAAGCGATCGAGGAGCGCGCGCTGCTGGGCTTCATCGAAGCCGGAAATGGTTTCGGACTGAGCGTGGATGAGGGCCAGCTCGGGGGCGAGGGCGCGGAGGACAGCGACGGTGGCGGGCTGGTTGTTGACGTAGACGCGGCCCTTGCCGCCTTCCTGGATTTCGCGGCGGAGGATGATCTCGGTGCCTTCGGGATCGATGCCGTTGGCTTCGAGGATGAGCTCGGCGCCGGGGGTGTACTCGAAGACGCAGGAGACGATAGCGCGGTCGGCGCCGTGGCGGATGAGCCCGGGAGTGGCCTTCTGGCCCATGAGCAGGGCGAGGGCGTCGACGAGGATGGACTTGCCGGTTCCGGTTTCGCCGGTGAGGAGATTGAGGCCGGGCCCGAAGGAGGCGATGGCGTGGTCGATGACGGCGTAGCTTTCGGCTCGGAGCTCGAGCAGCATGGGGACAGGGTACAGGGTGCAGCCCGCAGGGTACAGAGGGAGAATCCAGCCGGTAGCGGGGCGGGGAAGCGGGAGCGGCGAGACGGCGCCGAGCGGCGTTTGCCGATTCGGGATTGGTTGCGTCTAATGGCAGGTATGCACGAGCCGATTGGGGTGGGAGTGGTTGGATTCGGACTGGCGGGGCGGGTTTTTCACACCGCCGTGGTGGAAGCGACGCCGGGACTGAAACTGGAGTGCGTGGTGCAGCGGAGCGGGGACGAAGCAGCGAGGGCGTATCCCCGGACGAAACAGGCGCGGTCGGTGGAGGAGATGCTGGCCGATGTCGGGGTGCAGCTGGTGGTGATCGCGACGCCCAGCTACTCGCATTTCGAGCTGGCGCAGCAGTGTTTGCGGGAGCAGCGGCATGTGGTGATCGACAAGCCGTTCACGCTCACGTCGGCAGAAGCGGCGGAGCTGATCCGCATGGCGCGGGAGCGGAAGCTGTTGCTGACCGCGTATCAGAACCGGCGGTGGGACGGAGATTTCCAGACGGTGCGGCAGGTGATCGAGAGCGGAGAGCTGGGGCGGCTGGTGAGCTTCGAGTCGCACTTCGACCGGTTCCGGCCGGAGCCGCGGCGGGATGTGTGGAGGGAAAGCGGGGGCCCGGGGAGCGGAACGCTGTTCGACCTGGGGCCGCATCTGGTGGACCAGGCGCTGGCCCTGTTCGGCAAGCCGGAGACGATTGTGGCGAGCGTGCGGGTGGAGCGGGAGGACGCGGTGGCGGACGATGCGTTCGACATCTTCCTCGAGTACGTGGAGCCGGACCGGGTGAGCGTGCTGCTGCGGGCGACGCTGACCGCTTGTGCGCCGGGTGCGCGCTACGTGCTGCACGGGACGAAGGGGAGCTTTACGAAGTGCGGTCTGGATCCGCAGGAGGACCAGCTGAAGGCGGGCATGGGATTCGACGCGCCGGGGTTTGGGCAGGACGCGCAGGCGGCGTGGGGAGAGCTGCGGCTTTGCGACGGGCCGAGCGGTTCGGTGGTGCGGCGGGTGCCGACGCTGAGAGGGGGCTATCGCGGATTCTATGAAAATGTCCGCGACACGCTGCTGGGCAAGGGGCAGCTGGCGGTGACGCCGGAGCAGGCCTGGCGGACGACGCGGCTGATCGAGCTGGCGCGGGAGAGCTGCGCGCAGGGACGGCGGCTGAAGGTGGAGTTTAGTTCTCAGCCCTAGGCTGTATCGACATATAGGAACGGCGGCGTTGGGAGCGAAAAATGGAGAGCCGACCGAAGCCATATCCTGGGGCATTTCGCTCCCAACCCTGCGGGACGGGGTCCTTTTTGTCCATTTCTTTGTCGCTCGTCGCTAAGATATACCCGATATCTGCCACTCCTCGCTCCGCGAACTGAACAAAAATGCCCTCCGTCGCCATCCATCCCTATATGTCGATACAGCCCAGGGGCTGAGAGCCAGCGGGCGGGATGGCGAAATCAGCGGCTGGAAGCAGCGATTCCGAGAAACACGACGACAGCGCGGTTCAAGCG
>JBAUGH010000237.1:0-3395 GCA_049679565.1 Acidobacteriaceae bacterium | reverse complement strand
GCCTACCGCTCCGCCGCGCATACCACCCGAGTATCCGCCGCGGTAGCCGCCGGCGTAGCCATGATAGCCGCCACCCGCGTAGCTGTGGACCCCGCCCGTATAGGCGCCGCGGACCCCGATGTTCCCGCCGCGGTAGCCGTTGCCATAGCCGCCGCGATAGCCGGCCGTGTAGCCGCGGTTATATCCGCCGACGTGGGCGTAACCACCCGCATAGCCACGGCCGTAACCGTAGCCGCCCCAGCCCCGACCCCATCCGCCGTAATAGCCCACGTGGCCATAACCCCAGCCCCAGGGACGACCGTACCAGCCGCCAAACCAGGGACCGGCGCCGATGAAGATCCCGTCGTTGAACCAGTCAGGACCCCAGTATCCGTACGGAGCGCACGCGTAGGGGTAATACGAGTAGTAGCCCCACTCGCAGGCCGGAGGCCCGTCCACGGCGTACGGCGCCGGATAACCCACCTCAGGGCCGATTCCGATCCCGACTGCGACCTGAGCCTGAGCCGGCTTTGCCAGCGCAAACGGCGCAGCCAGTAACGCAACCATCAAAACGTAGCGCAGAGCGCGCATGATTGAACCCTCCTGTCAGATCGCCCGGAGATTGCAGCCCCTTACGCTCTGACGCCAGCTGAAGAGGTCCTTCGAGAACCGATCAGTCTGGCTACCACTATGAACGTTAGACGCGCCAAAATGTTGCGATGACTCGCTTTCGGGAAACAAAGCAGGAATTCAAATGGTTGCCTCTGGCACCCGCACGCAACCCCTGTTGCTTCAATACCAGTGCCGGGGTGGCGGAGGGGGAGCATAGCAGTAAGGGTGGTAGTAGTACGGGCTCGAAGCGATCGCCATAATGAAGGCGATAATCCACCCGATCCCCGTCCACCCAAGCAACAGATTGAGCAGAAAGATGCCCGTGGTGTTGTGGGTGTGGCGGGCAACCGCAATCAGGGAAGGCAGAAAGTAGATTCCGACGCCGATCAGTCCGGCCATGGAAACCTCCAAAGGGCTTCAGCAACGGATACGCAGCCAGGGGGAAACCAGTTCCCGCCGCAATTGTAGAGCGCATCGAGCCGTGGATCGGGAGAAGATTTGCAGAGAGATTCAGCTCCTCAAACTGCGACGCACCCGGAGGTTGAGCCGCTAAGCGGGCGTCTGAGCCCGCTGGCGAAATCCTGAGCGAAGCGAAAGACCTCGGAACAGTTCGACCTTTCCTTCTGCCGCAAAATGCGACGCACCCGGAGGCGGGGAGCCTCGACGGGTGCGCATGGGCCGGGTTTTGGGGCCGCGGCCTCGTTCGCGATCCCTTACCGGCGACCGCGGAAACCTTCATGGCCGCGATATCCATCATGGTCGGCGCGGAAGTCCCGGCCGTAATACCCGTGATCGAAGTCGCGGTGCGCGTAGACGCCCACATAGCCGCGGTCGTAGCCGCCCCCGTAGCCCCGATACATCCACGCGCCCGGGACCCACACTGCGCCGGCATAGTAGCCCGGAGTCCAGACGTAGCCCACGCCCGGGCAGGGAGGAACCGCCGCCACCACCATCGGAGCCGGTACGCCGATCCGGACCCCAAATCGCACCTGAGCCTGCGCAGCCGCCGCGCCCAATCCCAGGATGCCCGTCAATGCCAGTGCGCGAAGAATGCTTTTCATTTCAAGTCCTCCTGATTCCGGCTTCTCTCAACCTTCGGAATCCTCTTTCCGGCCTTGCTGCTCCGGATCGTCTCTGCCCCAATGAAACGCGAAATCGTGCAAAGGGTTGCGGTGGGAAAATGCACAAAAAAGATGCCGTGTCAAGAGAGTTTTTGCATCCTGTCCCAGGTTTTTGTCATCGCCGTGGGACAATGGAGCTGTATGGAACTGCTTGGGCTCTACCTCTCCGTTCCTTTCTGCCGTTCCAAATGCACCTTTTGCAATTTCTCCTCCGGCGTTTTTCCCGCCGCCTACCACGACCGCTACGTCGCCCGGGTGGAAGAGGACCTCAGCTCGATTCGCCTGCGCGCGAAGACCTGGGGAGCCCGGCTGCCGCAGGCTGCTGACAGCATCTATCTCGGCGGCGGCACGCCTACTCTGCTTGCGCCCGGCTTGCTCCGCCATCTCTTCACCACCATCCGCCGCGAGTTTGCCATCCTGCCGACGGCGGAGGTCACTGTCGAAGTTGCCCCCGGCCAGCTTGATCCCGCCGTCCTCGATGCGCTCGTCGAATGCGGCGTCACCCGCATCAGTTTTGGCGTGCAGTCGTTTGTTGACAGCGAAGCCAAATCCATCGGCCGGCTGCATACCCGCGAGGTGGCGCTTGAGGACATTCGCCGCGTCCGCGCCGCCGGCATTCACCGCATCAGTGTCGATCTGATTGCCGGGCTCCCCGGCCAGACCCTGGATTCCTGGTTTGAATCCCTCGGGGTGCTGGCCGAATCCGGCGTCGACCACGCCAGCCTCTACATGCTCGAGGTCGACGACGAATCCCGCCTCGGCCGCGAACTGCTGGTCAGCGGCGGCCGCTATTCAGCGCAGCGGGTTCCATCCGACGATGCTGTCGCCGAGCTTTACACCGAAGGCATCGGGTTCCTTGCCGGCCACGGCCTCGCGCAGTACGAGATCTCCAACTTCGCCCGTCCCGGTTCGGAGTCGCTCCACAACCTCAAATACTGGCGCCGCCAGCCGTATCTCGGTTTTGGCCTCGACTCCCATTCCATGATTCGGACTCACACCCGTTCCGTGCTCCGCTTCGGCATGAGCGACGACCTCGACGGCTATCTCGGCGACTCCGGCTGGCCCCAGCCCCGCTTTCTCGATCGCCAGGAAGAGCTGGAAGAAGCCTGGTTCCTCGGCCTGCGCCTGAATGAGGGCGTCAGCCTCGCGGCCCTCCGCCAGGAGTTCGGAGCCTCCGCCGTCCAGGATTGCCTGTCCAGCATCACCGAGATGGAAGAGGAGCGCCTGCTGACCTTCCTATCCGGCGATCGCGTGGCGTTGACCGCGCGCGGCCGCCTGCTCTCCAATGAAGTCTTTGCGCGTTTCCTGGCCGAAACCGCCGTCGCCTGATGCCAAAATAGAAGTTGGAGAGGGACCGAGGGAAATCCATGTCTGCATCCATGTCTGCATCTACGCCTGCTGAAACCGCTGTTCTCGCCCCCGACGCCCCGGCGGCCGTGGCCACCATCGACCTGCGCAGCGACACCGTCACCAAACCGTCGCCCAAAATGCGCGCCGCCATGGCCGCTGCCGAAGTCGGCGACGACGTTTACGGCGAGGACCCGACCCTCAATCGCCTCGAAGCCCGCGCCGCAGAAATTTTCGGCCGCGAAGCTGCCCTCTTCGTGCCCAGCGGCACCATGGGCAATCAGACCGCGATCCGCCTGCAAACCCAGCACGGCCAGGAAGTCATCTGTGAAGCCC
>JBAUGH010000236.1:0-3194 GCA_049679565.1 Acidobacteriaceae bacterium | reverse complement strand
GATCGGCGGCGAGGAATCGGGTGGGATCGGGATCAAGCGGCACCTGCCGGAGCGCGACGGGCTGCTGAACGCGCTGCTGATCGCCAACGTGATGGCGGAGGAGAAGAAGACGCTGGGGCAGCTGGTGGCGCAGCTGCAACAGGAGTATGGCGAGCACCAGTACGGGCGCATCGACCTGCACATCCCGGACGCGCAGAAGAACGCGACCATCGCGAAGGCAAAGGCGGGCGTGAAGGAATTTGCGGGGATGAAGGTCGAGAAGGTGGAGACGCTGGACGGGATCAAGTTCTGGCTCGACAATCCCGAAGCGAAGACGAAACCCAACGCCGCAAAAACCTGGCTGCTGCTGCGAGCCTCGGGGACGGAGCCGCTGCTGCGCATCTATTCCGAGTCGTGCTCGAAGGAGAGCGTGCAGAAGCTGCTGGAAGCAGCGCGCGAGTTTGCGATGGGGCTTGCCGCCCCGGCGGGCGCGGCCTGAGCGGGCGCAGAAGCCCGCGTCCGGACAGAATCGACGCAGCTCAGGAGTGCTTGGGCCGACGCGGCGTGGCCACGAGACGCGGATCGTAGTCGGCGCGCACCGTTTTAACCACGCGAACCTGGGCGGCATCGGGGTGGTCGGGGTTCAGCAGCACGTTCCAGGTATCGGGCAGGATGGCCGAGGGTACGCGGGCGAGGGCGGAACCGGCCGATCGCAGCCACTCGTCGCCGGGTTTGCGGGTGACCGCGATCCTCGTGCGCCATTCGCGGGCGGCTGGCTCCAGGGTTTCGGCGCGAAGTTTGTCGGGCCAGTCGGCCTGGAGAAGCTGGTAGGAGCGCGGCCAGTCCTCCGCGCCCAGCTCGAGATGGACGAGGGCTTCGACCAGCGCCCCGGCGGGAGATTCAGCCAGATAGACGATGCGATGCCCGGCCGTGTGCCAGCGGGCGGAGAAGTGGAGGCCGCCCTCCCCGGAAAGCGACAGATAATTGCTGATGCGCCAGAGCGAAGCCATCAGGCGAACATGCCGTAGTCCATCTGGCCGAGCATTTCTTCGACCATGCGGGCGCCGAATTCGGTGCGCAGCATGTGCAGCGGGCTACGGCCGGAGTAGCGGCGCAGCGGCTTATTCAGCCAGTGCAGGGCCTGTTCGCGATCGCCGAGCACGCGCACGGCGTGATCGTAGATGCGGATGAGCCGGGCGAGCTTGTCGGACTCGTCGGGCGACAGCGGCTCTTTGCGCGCCTTGCGGTGCTTCAGGGTGCGGGCCGGGATCACCACGTCGTAAATGTCGCGCAGCTGCAGGCCGGAGGCGGCGACGAAATCGGCCATCGTGGTAACCGGAACCCCGGTTTCGACCGATGCCAGGTCGAGGTGCAGGGCGTGCATCAGGGGCGCGCGGCGGGCCGGACTGGCGGCGGTATCCATATGGACATTATGCCACATAATGATCGGCATTGTGCCCTGCCCGGGTTTGCCTGGAGTTCACCAGCACGGCGTAGGATAGGCACGATGGAGGATGTCCCCATGGCCGAAGGCGTCACCAGCTATCCCTACGAGACGCGGCTGAATGTTCTGCACCCGCCGCTGGAGGTAATCGACGAGAAGGCGATCGCCGATGGGTGCACGTACAAATGGTTCAATCAGACGCTGTGCCAGGTGAACGGCAGCGTGGTGCGGATGGCGGTGATCGAGGGCGAGTATCACTGGCATCAGCACACCGACGACGACGAGTTCTTCTATGTCGTCGAGGGTAAGCTGCTGATCGATCTGGAAGGAAAGACCGTCGAGTTGGGACCGCGGCAGGGGTTCGTGGTGCCACGCGCGACGTTGCACCGCACGCGGGCTCCCGAGCGGACCGTGATCCTGATGGTGGAGAACGCCGGGATTATGCCCACCGGGAACTGAAGGGATCAGGGACCAAACCCCGCGCTGCTGTGCGACCGGAACCGCCGGAGAAGAATCTCAACCAGCAGCGACATTTTGTGGAGAGGTGTGATGAGCGCAACTGCCGTTTCGACTGAGAAGCAAGCCCCGCTGACTTCCCTGCCCGCCTGGAAAGCTCTGCAGGCGCACTACGAGACGATCCGCAACCGGCAACTGCGCGAGCTGTTCGCGAGCGATCCCGGGCGCGGGACGCGGCTGACGGTCGAGGCGGTGGGGATTTATCTCGACTACTCGAAGCACCGGATCACCGACGAAACCGTGCAGCTGCTGCTCGACCTGGCCGAGCAGAGCGGGCTGCGGGCGCGCATCAACGCGATGTTTTCCGGCGAGAAGATCAACATCACCGAGCAGCGAGCGGTTCTGCACACCGCGCTCCGGGCGCCGAAGGATGCGGTGATCAGAGTCGATGGGGAGAACGTGGTTCCGGCCGTGCACGCGGTGCTCGACCGGATGGCGGACTTCTCCAACCGGGTGCGGTCGGGCGCGTGGAAGGGCTTCACGGGCAAGCGCATCCGCAACGTGATCAATATCGGGATCGGCGGCTCGGACCTCGGCCCGGTAATGGCCTATGAAGCGCTGCGGCACTACAGCCAGCGGGATATGACGTTCCGCTTCGTCTCGAACGTGGACGGGACGGACTTCGCCGAGGCGACGATCGATCTCGATCCGGAAGAGACGCTGTTCATCATCTCGTCGAAAACCTTCACCACCCTGGAAACGATGACCAACGCGCAGACGGCCCGCGCGTGGTCGCTGGCAAAGCTGAAGGATGAGAAGGCGGTGGCGAAGCACTTTGTCGCAGTCTCGACGAACGAGAAGGAGGTCACGAAGTTCGGGATCGATACGGCCAACATGTTTGGGTTCTGGGACTGGGTCGGCGGCCGGTATTCGATGGACTCGGCGATCGGGCTGTCCACCATGGTGGCGATCGGGCCCGAGGGGTTCGCCGAGATGCTGGCCGGGTTCCACGAGATGGACGAGCACTTCCGGACCGCGCCGCTGGAGCGGAACCTGCCGGTGCTGATGGGCCTGCTCGCGGTCTGGTACCGCGACTTCTTCGGCCTGCAGAGCTACGGCGTCATGCCGTATGAGCAGTACCTCAAACGCTTCCCCGCCTACCTGCAGCAGCTGACCATGGAGTCCAACGGGAAGCACGTCACGCTGGCCGGGGTCCACGTCGACTACGACACGGGCGCGGTGTTCTGGGGCGAGCCGGGCACCAACGGCCAGCACAGCTTCTACCAGCTCATCCACCAGGGCACCACGATGATCC
>JBAUGH010000235.1:0-2103 GCA_049679565.1 Acidobacteriaceae bacterium | reverse complement strand
CCCGGGTACCCTCCGGTGTGCCCCGCCGGTGTACTCCCGCCGGTGTGCCTGCGCGCTCTACCCGCTACTGCGCCAGCGTCTTCTCCAGAGCCGGCTCCGGCGATTCCGCCGTCCGGTCCGCGCGCTTCTCCGGAAAGTACGCGTTGATCACGTACTGCTCCAGCATCCGCTGGGTGTTGAAGAACGACCCGTTCAGCGCGATCGTCGAGCGCATGATCCGCCGCCACTGCCCCGTGTCCCCGTAGAAGAGCGGCAGGATCACCTTCTCCAGATGCTCGTACATCGAGTTCGCCTCGCCCGACTCCTCATCGTGGTCGTCGATCGCCCATCCCGTTACCCCTTCGATCCACCCCTCGATCCACCAGCCGTCCAGAATGCTCAGGCTGGGCACGCCGTTCAGCGCGGCCTTCATCCCGCTCGTCCCTGAGGCTTCATACGGACGCCGCGGCGTGTTCACCCACAGATCCACGCCCCCGGTCAGCAGCGCTCCCAGCTTCCATTCGTAGTTCTCGAGGTACACCACTTTCAGCGCGCTCTCCCGCAGCTGCTTCGCCAGCTCGATCACCCGCCGGATCTTCGCCTTGCCCGGCTCGTCCGCCGGATGCGCCTTGCCCGCGTACACAATCTGCAGCCCACCCTGCTGCTCCGCCATCCGCACCATCCGCTCCGGATCGCTGAACAGCAGATCCGCGCGCTTGTACGTCGCCGCCCGCCGCGCAAATCCCATGGTGAAGACCTCCGCCCGCATTTCAATCCCGGTCGAGGCCCGAACATATTCGATCAGCGCTTCCTTCGACGCTGCATGCGCCTCCACGATCTCGTTCTCGGGAATGTCGATCGCGTAGCGAAGCGTCACGTTGTCCTGCCGCCAGCGGGGCAAATGCCGGTCGAACACCCCCTGCACCGACGGCGCTGTCCATGTCCCCGCATGCACGCCGTTGGTGATCGCGTCGATGGTGTAATCCGGGAACATCTGCCGCGATACCTTCCCGTGCTGCATCGCCACCCCGTTCACGAACCGCGAGAACCGCAGCGCCACATACGTCATGTTCAGCAGCCCGTCGTGGAAACAGCCGAAGCGCTCCAGCATCCCTGCCCGTTCCGGTCCCAGCACCCGGTACGCCTGTTCCCCCGAAAAGCGATCGTGCCCCGCCGGCACCGGGGTGTGCGTCGTGAACACGCAGCGCCTGCGCACTGCTTCGATGTTCCGCTCCGTCGCCGTCTGCAGTCCCGCCCCATGCAGCTCCTGCTCCAGCACCGGAATCGTCAGCAGCGCCGCATGCCCTTCGTTCATGTGGTACACCGCCGGCTCGTACTCCAGCGCCCGCAGCAGCCGCGCGCCGCCGATTCCCAGAATCGCCTCCTGGCGCAGCCGGTAGTCCGCATCCCCGCCGTACAGGGAATCCGTCAGCCCGCGGTCCTGCGGCTCGTTCTGCTCCAGATTCGTGTCCAGGAAATAAATCGGGATGCGATGCCCCGTCACCCCTTCCAGATCGTAGCGCCACGCCCGCACCGCTACCGGACGGCCCTCCATGGTCACCGTCACCACCGGCTCTTCCCCAACCAGCACCGTTTCCGGGCTCCACGGCTGCGGCTCTTCCGTCTGCATCCCGTTCTCGTCCAGATGCTGCCGGAAATAGCCCCTGCGGTGAGCCAGCGTCACCGCAGCCAGCGGTAATCCCATGTCCGCCGCCGCCCGCAGCGTGTCCCCGGCCAGCACTCCCAGTCCCCCGCTGTACGTCGGGAACTCCGGCGCTACCGCGATCTCCATGGAAAAGTACGCGACAATCCCGGCCTCGCCTGGCGATTCCGGGGAAAAATACTGCGAGCGATTGATAAAACGCATCTTGAAAACGTCTTCTCCGGCCCGTCCGCCAACCTCTTACAGCATAAACAATCTTCTGCCTGAACTCCCCGGCCGGACGGCCCCTTGTGATTGTTACATCGGCGTCAAAACCTTCGGTATGACCCGTCTGTGGGAATCCTGTCAATCTTCCGCACCAGCCGCCTCTTTCCACCCGCTTCCCGCTCCTGCCGCCCCTCTCCCACCCTTACTCCCCTCCCACCGCATGCGCCGCCGCTGACGCCCGGGACAGGTAAATC
>JBAUGH010000234.1:0-5285 GCA_049679565.1 Acidobacteriaceae bacterium | reverse complement strand
TGTTCATCCACATGGCGCAGGTCTTTTTGTTTGGCGCGTACAAGTATCCTCGGGAGCTGACGTGGACAGTCGGCGTCTTCCTGCTGCTGATGACGCTGGGCATGGCGTTCACCGGCCAGGTGCTGCGCTTCGATCAGGATGCCTACTGGGGTCTGGGGATCGGCGTTTTCATCATGGCGCGCGTGCCCTGGATCGGCGGCAGTCTGGTCCACCTGCTGCTCGGGGGACCGGTCATTGCGGGCGCAACGCTCTCCCGTTTCTTCACTCTGCACGTCTTTGTTATCCCCGGCCTGCTGCTGATGTTCGCGTTGGTGCACGTGTGGATGGTGCTGAAGCTGGGCATCAATGAGTGGCCCATGCCGGGCCGGCTGGTGCGTCGCTCCACCTACGTGGCGGAATACAACAAGCTTTCGCATGACGACGGCATCCCTTTCGTTCCGGGTGCGTTCTGGAAGGACCTGGTTTTCTCCGGCGCGGTGCTGGCAGCGGTCGCCGTGTGCGCCGCGGTTCTGGGACCGTACGGCCCGGGCGGTCAGCCTAATCCGTCCATCATCCAGACGGTGCCCAAGCCGGACTTCCCGTTCCTGTGGATTTACGCGGTGCTCTCGTACCTGCCGCCAGCGATGGAGACGCCATTCATCCTGATCGCGCCGATCCTGATGATTGCGGGATTGCTGGCGGTGCCGTTTGTCGCGTCCGAGGGAGAGAAAAGCTGGCACCGCCGTCCGGTTGCGGTTCTGGCGATGACCAGTGTGGCGCTGGCGTGGGGCGTCTTTACGCATCTGGCAACCTTTACTCCGTGGAGTCCGCACATGAGCGCCTGGAGCAGCGATCCCCTGCCGGTCCAGTACCTGCGAGACGCCACGCCTCTGGTGCGCCAGGGCGCAGTTATCTTTCAGGCGAAGCAGTGCCGCAACTGCCATTCCATTGGCGGTCTGGGGGGCCAGCGCGGACCGGCACTTGACGATGTGGCCACGCGCATGACTCCGGATCAGCTGCGCTACAAGGTGGTGACGGGCGGCGGCAACATGCCGGCCTATGGCCACAATCTTTCACCGCCGGAAATTGAAGCGCTGGTGAGCTTCCTCGAAACGCTGCATCCCAAAGGCGAGCCGCCGGCCGCCGACGCCGCGCAGGAAGCCGTGGAATCGGGACACGCGCCTCCGCCGGTCAACGGAAGCAGTACTCCATGAGCAGGCGATGAACCTCGACGCGCTCTTCACCACGTGGGACATCCCGTGGGCTGTGACTTCGGCTCTGCTGGTGACGGCGCTGGTGTACGTGCGCGGCTGGCGGGGCATCCGCAGAACGCGGCCTGAACTGTTCCCCGCATGGCGGCTGATGGCGTTTCTCGGTGGGATTCTGGCGCTCTTCGTCGCGGTGGCATCTCCGCTCGATACATTCAGCGAGACGCTGCTGTTCATGCACATGGCGCAGCATTTTGTGCTGATGTCGATTGCGCCACCGCTCATCGTGCTGAGTGCGCCGGTGGTGCCGATGCTACGCGGGTTGCCGCGGCCGATTGTGCGGCGGGTGCTGCGCCCGCTCTTCGCAACCGGCTGGCTGCACCGCATCGGCGCTCTCTTAACCGGCCCGCGGGTTGCGTGGATTGCCATGAATGTGGCCTACATCGGATGGCACGTGCCGAAGGCGTACGAATTTGCGCTTTCTTCGGAGAACGTCCACAACTGCGAGCACGCCTGCTTTTTCTTTACCAGTCTGATGTTCTGGTGGCCGGTGATTGCCCCGTGGCCCTTTCGGCAGAACTGGTCGCGGTGGCTCCTGCTGCCTTACCTGCTGCTGGCCGATCTGGTGAACACCGCGCTCTCGGGTTTTCTGTGTTTTTCCGGGCGGCTCCTCTACCCCAGCTATGCGGCGGTGCCGCGGCTCTTCGGTCTGAGCGCGCTCAACGACCAGGTTGCGGCGGGCGCGTTCATGTGGGTGATGGGGTCGACGGTCTTCCTGATTCCGGCCATGGCCATCACCATGCAGCTCTTGTCGCCACGCCGGCAGCGGCTGGCGGCGCGGCGTGTCATAACAGTCTCCCGATAACTCGGCGTTCGGAAGCGGAGTCACCGTTTCGCAATCCAAAGAGCGCAGGCCGGCGCGGGGCCGGCCTGCCTGGGGGAGGGAGTTCACGCAGATGGGGATCCGGTTGTCCTGTTAAACGGTGTTAATGTTCCCGTTCATGCCGTCGGTGTAGAAGCCGCCTTTGCTGGTGCCCGATGCGGTATTGGCATACACAATCGCCAGAATCTGAGACGTTGTGCGCGTGTAGGCGAAGCCCGGCGAGGTCTTCGTGGAGGAACTGGCGCCGGCCGTGGCAAAGAAACCGCCGCTGGCTGTGGGACCCGTCTCCGCTGCCGAAACCGAACCTGGATCGAGCGGCGGCACATCGAGCTGATCGCCGGGAATGTCGGCGGTCGGCAAATAAGGAACACCCTGTTGGATGGCGACGAGCCGGATGGCACCTGAGTGGAAGCTCTCGACGGCCAGGATCTGCGCGGCGTATTGCAGGTTGTCGCCGCTCAAGGCGGTCGCTGCTCCCGCGTAGGCGGTTACGCCCACGTCTTCAAAGAGGCGTGCGAAGGTGATGTAGTTGCTGGTGCTCACCGTGCCCAGCGCGGCCAGATTCAGTTGCGGTCGCGCTACCGCGGAGCTGCCGAGTACCGAACGCAGATCGTTGACGTGGCTCAGTTCGTCGAAGTAGATCTCGGCAAACATGTCGGCAATCTGCTGTGTCTGAAATCCGGGCTTCGCCGAGGGCGCCCCGGTGGGAGCGGGTCCGCCACCCGTCGAAGCACTGGGAATATCTCCGCCGGTAGCGACGTAGCTGTAGAAGGTGGCTTCCAGGTACTCGAGGTTCAGGGCGAAGTTCAGCACGTCGGGTTCCGAAGGCCCGGCGGCGCTCACCGTCGATGACTTCGAGCCACCGCATCCGGCCAGCAGGACTCCGCCGGCTGTCGCTGCTCCCGCCATGCCCAGGCTGGCGAGAAAGTTCCTGCGATTGAGGGAGCGCTTGACTCGGATTCGGTTAAGGATCTGCTCTACCGACAGCGTTCCGGCACTGTCCTGCTCATGCATGGGGGAAATCCTCCTGCTCCTTGTACGCCTGCAGGTAGAATTCGGATTGGTTGAAAAGGGAGACAACGGACGTGCTGCGCGGAGCATCCAGAAGGAACAGATTCGCATCCCGCCCGGGTTTTCTCTGCGGTGCTCAATCCATTGCTTGCCTTTTCTGCGTATCTCCGATGTAGCCGAGACGAAGCATTATGACTTCGCCCATGCACCCTGTGCCCGACTCGGCTCTGGTTGAGCAGATGATGGCGGGTGATGAAAATGCGCTGGCGGCCCTTTATGACCGGTATTCCGGCATGCTTTTCGCCATGCTCGTGCGTATCCTGAAGGACACGGGCGCGGCTGAAGAGGTGCTGCAGGACCTCTTCCTGCAGTTGTGGCACAGCGCTTCGCGCTACGATAGCGCGCGCGGATCAATGGCGGCGTGGCTGCTGGTGATCGGGCGCAACCGGGCGATCAGCCGCCTGCGCAGCCGCGGCCGGCACGAAGTGCAGGAGGACGGCGAGACATTTTCCATGGAAAACGTCGCCGGTCCGGGCAATATAGAGGACGAAGCGTCGCGCGCCCAGATGGTCGAACGATTGAGAAGCGCCATGGCTACGTTGCCCGGCGAACAACGGCAAGCCGTGGAGCTGGCGTATTTCGAAGGGATGACCCAGACGGAGATTGCGGCGCAGACGAACA
The DNA here is from genome assembly GCA_049679565.1 of Acidobacteriaceae bacterium. Taxonomy (GTDB): domain Bacteria; phylum Acidobacteriota; class Terriglobia; order Terriglobales; family Acidobacteriaceae; genus Palsa-343. The sequence continues at coordinate 1,523 of JBAUGH010000234.1, read as the reverse complement.
CTCCGCTGGGCACGGTGAAGTCTAGAGTGCGGGCCGCGATGCAGTCGCTGAAGCAGGTTTTTGACGATGGAACGACACGTCAATCCGGAAGATCCTGACCTCTACGCGCTGGGAGCGCTGGAGGGCGAGGAGAAGCAGGCCTTCGAGGCCCACGTGCGCACCTGCGCCGCATGCGCCCAGGAGTTGGCAGCGGCGCGGCAGCGGGTGGCGCTGCTGGCGCTGGCCGCGCCCCCGGCAGCGCCCCGGCCTGCGGTGAAAGAGCGCCTGATGCAGCGGGTGCGGGCGGAACGGGGGCCGCAGGCCGTATCTCCGGGAATCGCGCGGCCGGTTCGCCGGCGGAGTTTCTCGTTCCTGATTCCTGCTCTGGCGGCGTGTGCCGTATTCTTTGCGGTGCTGGCGGGTTGGCTCTGGCGGCGGGACCTGCGTGACGCCGACCGGATCGCATTCCTGCAGGCGCGCCTGACGCAGACCGAGACGCAGTCACGGGAGATCGCTCATGCCGCAGAGGAGACGGACCACCTGCTCGGCATGCCGGGGACGGTGCGAGTGGCTCTGGAGCCAATGCCGGGAATGACGACGGGTCGGGTGGGCGTGCTCTACAACGCGAAGATGGGCATGGCCGCGTGCGCCGGATGGCTGCCGGCTGCGCCGCCGGACAAGAGTTACCAGCTGTGGCTGGTTCCGATGAAGGGTGCACCCATGAGCCTGCGCGTGTTCTCCTCCGGTGAGTGGAACGGCACGATGATGGCGCACGTGCCGCCGGGCATGGAGGTGAAAGCTTTTGCTGTAACGATGGAGCCCGCAGGTGGCATGCCGCAGCCGACCGGCCCGAAGGTTCTGGTCGGGGTCCCGAGTTAAGGGGGCTCCCAAAACTGCCTGCCCGGCAACCTCCGGTAAACTCAGGATGTATGCTTCCCAGCAAGCCATCCCATGCGTGGACGGGTTCGTCCATTCGCGAAGCTTTTCTGAAGTTCTTCGAGACCAAGGAGCACCGTCGGGTTCACTCGTCCTCGCTGGTGCCTGCCAACGATCCCACCCTGCTGTTTACCAATGCGGGGATGAATCAGTTCAAGGACGTGTTCCTGGGTCTCGAGCGGCGCGATTACTCGCGCGCGACCACATCGCAAAAGTGTGTGCGGGCAGGCGGCAAGCACAATGACCTCGAAAACGTCGGCTTCACGCGCCGCCACCACACGTTTTTCGAGATGCTGGGGAACTTCAGCTTCGGCGACTACTTCAAGAAGGACGCGATCGCTTACGCGTGGGAACTGGTGACGTCGCCGGAGTGGTTCGGAATCCCGAAGGACCGGCTCTACGTGACCATCTTCAAGGGCGAGAACGGCGTGCCGCGCGACGAAGAGGCATACAAGCTGTGGCTGGAGCATGTGCCGGCCGAGCGGATCTTCGAATACGGCATGAAGGACAACTTCTGGCAGATGGGCGATACCGGCCCCTGCGGCCCCTGCTCGGAAATCTTCTATGACATGGGTATGGAAGCGGCTGAACATCCGGGATTCGACAAG
>JBAUGH010000233.1:0-3148 GCA_049679565.1 Acidobacteriaceae bacterium | reverse complement strand
CAGTATCCGGGGTCAGTCTTGATGAGGAAACCACGAACCTGATCCGCTTTCAGACCGCCTACGAGGCTGCGGCACGTATCGTCAGCACCATCCAGGCCCTGAGCACCGTGACCCTCGATATGGGCTCAAGCCAGAGCTACTAACATGCGCGTCAATCCCAATCTCGTTCCCGACGTTCTCGCCGATCTCAACCAGAGCCAGACGACGCTCAACACCGCCCTTCAGGAAGTCTCTACCGGCAAGAGCGTCAATCAGCCCTCGGACAATCCCGCGGCGGCCGCTGCCATGGTCCAGAACACGATCGAGAGCGGTAATGTCGACCAATACACTCAAAATGTCAGTTCCGTACTGTCGACCGTTCAGACGGCCGATTCCGCCCTGAGTTCCGTGGTCTCCTCTCTCACCCAGGCAGTGTCGCTCGGCACCGAGGGAGCCAACGGCACAACCAACACTACGGATTTGCAGTCCCTGGCGCAACAGGTGCAGAGCATCCTCAGCAGCGTTGTCTCGCAGGCGAACCTGTCGTACAACGGCACCTATCTTTTCGGCGGAACCAATTCGACCCAGCAACCCTACACCGCCGATGCGTCGTCGCCCTCGGGCTACACCTATACCGGCAATAACGACACCAACTCCGTCGCCGTGGGCGACAACCTCAGCGTGCAGGTCAACCTGCCCGGCAGTCAGCTTTTTTCGAATGCCAGCACCAGCGTTCTGGGCTCGCTCAGTTCCCTGGTTTCCGCCCTGCAGGGAGGAAACACCGCGGCGATCTCGTCGGCCACCAATGCCGTCAGCTCAGCTCTTTCCTATGTCAATCAGCAGCGGGTCTTCTACGGCAATGCGGAGAGCCAGCTCAACTCGCAGGAAAGCTGGCTGCAGCAGGAAACGGTGACCCTCACGTCGCAGCAGACGGCGCTCGTTGGCGTCAATATGGCTCAGGCCGCCACCGAGCTCAGCCAGGCCGAAACTGCGAACAGCGCCGCGCTGGCTGCGGCAGCCAAGGTCCTGCCGGAGTCGCTGATCAACTACCTCGCGATCCCGAGCTAAGAACCCGCCGGCAACCCGGCAGCATCCTCAGCGTTTTCGTGAGTAAGAGAGACCGCGTCGTCGTTCCTGGCCTACGATCCTGGCGTTATGCGCGGTTGTGCCGATCGAGCCGGAGAAAGAGTGCCTTCCTAGGCCGACCAGCTCTGCCGCCGGCGCTCGGCGCCGGGCGGTTGTGAAGCAGCTTCTGGCTCCTTCCACGCGGGAGGCAGAATCTCCGGGCCCGCGGGTACGCGGCGCACATCAAATTGCTGCCACATCTCCCGCAGCTCCAGAACCCTCGCCATCTGCAGTTCCAGCAGCTGCGCTGACCGGCGGACCTGTGCTTCCAGCAACTCGCGCCGGAGCGAAGCGTAGAAGACCACCAGCTGGTCGGCCAGCTCGCCGCCGTTGCCGCGGTCAATCCACTCTTCCAGATGCCCGATTACCACCAGCGCATGGTTCACTTCCCGGCACCGCCCCGCAATGTCGTTGTCGCGCTCGGCCTCCGCCGCCCGTCGCAGATCGCCCGCGAGCGTGTCGTAGAGGGCGATCAGCAGGCCGAAGCCGCTGGCGCCCTCGGCTGCCGTCTTCCGGTACATCAGATCGGTGGGATTCACTGCGCTCTCGCCTTTATCCGTTGGAGGAGTTGTTGTTGTTCAGCCCCAGTTCCGTATTGATCTGTTGGATCTCGGTCGGCAGTTGTTGCAGCAGGATTTCCGCCTGGCTGTATTCGCTTTGCAGCTGCGTCTGTAGGGGCGCAATATAGTTGGTCTGGAAGTTCGTGATGTCCGTTTGCAGATCCGTGATTTCGCTGTTCATGCTCTGCAGGTCGACCGTGAACGCCCCATTCCCCGGGGCGAGGAAGCTGGTCAGCTGCTGATCGAGAGTATTGGCAAACCCATTGAGCGATGCGCCCTGGAAGAAGTTCTGCACGTCGCTGAAGTTGTTCTGGAGAGCGCTCGTCAGCGTTCCGGAATCCACACTCAGCGTCCCGTCGTTGTTGACCGTAATGCCCATGGACGAGAGGTTCGGTATCGTGGTGGTTCCCGAAGACGGTGTGTAGGTATAGTCGATCGCCTGCATCATCTCGCTCTGCAGGTTGCGAACCACCGAGTCGGTGGCCAGCGGCCCTTCGCTGTTCGTCGAGCTGGAGAAAGTGAACTGCGAATTCAGGTCCTGGATCGCTGTGTTGTAGTCCGTGACGAACTGATTGATCGCCGAAGATGCCTGCGAAGTGTCGGGCGTTACCCCCAGGCTGACCTGGACTCCCGGATCGGCGCTCAGCAGGTTGAGGGTAATGCCGGAAAGCGCTCCCGTAACCGTATTCGACGCGCTCGAGATCGGAATGCCATCCACCGTCAGAGAGGCATTCGCGCCCGTGACCGGCTGGGTGAAGCCGAACCCCGACGGATCCGACGAACTCACCGTGAAATTTGCCGCGCTTCCCGTAGTATTGCTGACGATCGCCAGCCTGGCGCCCGTGGCGTCCGTCACCACGCTCGCCGTCACCCCCAGGTTGTCGCTGTTGATCTGGCTCGCCACGTCGCTGAGCGTCGTGCTGCTGCCGTCGGTGGTGATGGTGGTTGCGGTACCGCTGCCGGGCGTGATCGTAATGGTGCCGGCCGGGAGTACCGTTGAGCCGCTCGCAAACGTTTCTGACGTCCACGAGTCGGTCGTCGCCAGGCTGGTCACTGTAACGACGTGGTTACCTACCGTGCTGCCCGAAGCCGCGGTCGCCGAGACCACGTTGGAATTTGAAGAGCTCACCGTCCTCGCCGAGAGGGGTCCGGTAATGCTGTTCAACGACTGCATGTCGTTGTCGAGGTTGGTAGCGTCCGTCTGGATCTGGGTGAGCGCGCTGATCTGGCTCTCCAGCGTCGATTCCTGCGATTCCCACGCCTGTTCCGGCGCTTCTGCCGCGGTCACTGCGGCATTCACCGCGGCGGTAACGTCGATGCCCGGCGTCGAGGCGCCCATGGCGGCTTCGAGGATCGAGCTTAGATCGATCGAGGAGGACCCCGAAGCTGACGCCAGTAGCGAATTTAAAGCGGAGACGGAACTCATAGCGGATGCCTCTTTTCACGTACCCCTCGGGCCCGGGGGACCCTGGGACGCAAAGTAC
>JBAUGH010000232.1:0-2091 GCA_049679565.1 Acidobacteriaceae bacterium | reverse complement strand
TCGTCTCGGCATGGACATCCAAACCCAAACATCGTAACTTTTCCTGCATGACCGGCTCCCTTCCGCTTGTGGCTCTGAACTGCGTGTCCTGATAAACACACAGCCTAACCCACGATCAGCGCATCGGCGCCGGTCACTCCATACTGACTGTTTCTATCAGTTGACTTTGTTGCCCAGGTGAGTCGATAGAGCTGCGCAGTGCTTGTCGCTACCTTTGCAAAGGTCTCTTACTCCGTTTTCGCCGAGTCCAGCCATTTTTTCCAGGCGGCGGGCATGGCTGCGGCTTGAGCGGTGCTCCGAACCGTCGGGAGCCTGCCCATAAATCAACCAGAACTCTGTAACGCTGCCGGGCTGCGGATCACTAGTGGATACCCGGCCGCCAGGGATCGGCGCTGCCGGAGAAAGAAAGGAACCCCATGCCTGGTGCCACTGGTTATCGCCCTCTCCCCGGAAGCGAACGTCCTCAGATCGCAGGCTCAAAACTCCTCGGACCGGTTGAGGCGTCCGAGCGCGTGCGGGTCACCGTGTTGCTGCGCCCCAAACCGGGCAGCCCCGAACTCCCCGATCTCGAGCACTGGCAGGACACTCCGCCCGAAAAGCGAACCTACGTCTCTCCCGAGGAGTTCTACGAGACGCACGGAGCCGCGCAGGAAGAGGTGGACGCGGTTCTCGACTACCTGACCAGCAAGGGCCTGCGCAAGGTTGACGCGCATGCCGGCCGGCGCCGCATCGTGGTCGAAGGCACGGCCGCGGAAATGAACTCGGCCTTCGCCGTCACCCTGAACCGCTACCGCGCCCCCGGACTCCCCATAGAGCGGCCGCAGCGGGAGGGAAAGGTGCGCCCGTTCGCCGAACACACCCCGGGCGGAGAGCAGGTTCACCGCGGCTTCGAGGGCCCCGTCTCTCTCCCGGCAAAACTGGTGGGCATCGTGACGGCGGTGATCGGCCTCGACAATCGGCGTCTCGGCGTGCCCGCGGGCAGCGGCACCGGCGATCCCGCCGGCGCGCAGTATCTCGACCCGCTCACCATCGCGCGCCGCTATAACTTCCCCACTAACTCCGCCGCCGGCCAGACCATCGGCATCTTCGAGAGCGGGGGCGCTGCCTATCTCCATTCCGACATCACCGATTTCATCAACAGCCTGCCTGGGCCTCCCGCCCAGCCGCACCTGTTCGACATCTCCCTGAACAGCTCGAACAATCCGGCGCTGGTCACCAGCCCGCCCACCGGCGGCGTCTTTGAATGCATCATCGACGTCGCCATCGCAGCTGCGGCCGCGCCCGGCGTCAACATCAATGTCTATTTCACCGACGGCTCCGAAACCGGATGGGAAGACTTTTTCCAGCGCGCCATCTTCCCCCTGGCCGGCGACCACGCGCCCTCGGTGCTCACCGCCAGCTGGGTGCCCTTCCTCCGCGACGATTCCACCTCGATCGGACTGCTCTCCAATCCCGGCAGCCCGGTCAGCATCTTCCACGGATATCTGCGCAGCGCCGCCCACCGCGGCATCACCGTGTTCATGGCTCTGGGCGACTGGGGCTCCAACAATCTGAATGGCGGGACGAAGTGTCACGTCAGCTACCCCAACTGCGATCCCTTCGTGACCTCCTGCGGCGGCACCATCCTCGGCGAAGCCAACGCAACCCCGCCTCCGGCCTTCGATGAATGGACGTGGAGCGATGCCAACGTCGCTTCGCAATTCGACCTCGCTCCCTACGACGCAACCGGCGGCGGGGTCAGCGATACCTTCGACCGGCCTCCGTATCAGATTCACTCCGGCGTTCTGCCCATCTCGAAGAACGACGGCAACGTCCGCCGCGGCATCCCCGACGTCGCCGGCATGGTCGCCATGAGCGGCTTCTTCGTCAAGGGCGGCGGCGGATGGGAAGGCGTGGGCACCAGCGCCGTCTCCCCGCTTTACGCCGGCCTGGTGGCCACCATCAACGCCTTCCTCGGCCGCAATGTCGGCTTCCTCAACCCGACTCTGTACCGGCATGGCCGGCAAATCTGCAACGACATCACCGTGGGCAACAACGACTCCGGCCTCTTGCCCGATGCCCCCTTCTATACCGCGGACATCGGCTGGGACG
>JBAUGH010000231.1:0-2025 GCA_049679565.1 Acidobacteriaceae bacterium | reverse complement strand
GAAAGGGGGTAAGCTGGCCGAGCATCGACCATCCCTCGCGGGGATCGCGGGAGTTGAGCGAAGAACAGCCGATGAGATAGCGAAGGCGAAAGCAGCGCGCATAAGCGGCGATGCCGCGCCAAAGCAGGGTGAGAACTTCGCTGCTGCGGTGGTCGCGATCGATGGAAGCGCGGCCGAGCTCGAGAACTTCAGCGCGAATGGATTCGTAGGGGGTAAAGTCGAACTCCTGCTCACTGTAGTAACCCAGGTTGAGGGCAGCAGTGAGGCCGGATTGCATGCGGTAGGTGCCGACGATCAGCCGGCGGGAACGGTCCTCGACGATGAGGTGATCGCAGAAGAGATCGAACTGGTCGCGATCGAGGCCGGTTTCGTAAGAAGAGGCGAGCCCTTCTCCTAATTCGATATTGAAGACTTTAAATCGAAGGCGGCAGGCAGCCTCGCGTTCGGCCAGGGATTGGGCCAGGCGCACCTGGTACTTACCCAGCTCAAGGGAGATGGAAGGGGAGGGCCGATCCGTGGTCTGCGGGAGTGCGGAGGGAAGCCGGGCAGGAGGATCGGCCACGCCGGCGGTGCCGCTGCGCGGTCTTTCTGCGGGCCGGAGGGTAATCACGAGCCCATGATGAGACGGGAGAGAGAACAGGGCCTTACAGAATGGAGAAAAGGCTGCGAATTCTAAGTCAATGTCTCCATTGGGTCCATAGGCGAGGAGGAATTGGCTCAGGTACCGCTAATGTTAAAAACCTTTGTAAGAGAGGATACGATTTGTTATCGTAGCCGGAGTTGCATCCACGTTCCCCGGATATATGACCATCTGTACACCAAGAGAGAGAAAAAATGACCCGAGAAGAGCTCATTGCTGCTGTTGATGAAGAAATCAGCCGGTTGGAGAAGGTGCGTGCCCTGCTGCAGAGCAGCGGCAGCTCGCGCGTTGCCACCACGAGTTTTGGCAACAAGCCGCGGAAGAAGCGGGTTTTGAGCGCGGATGCGCGGGCGCGGATCGCGGCGGCGCAGCGGCGGCGCTGGGCGAAGCAGAAGGCAGCCCAGGGCGCCAAGAAGTAGGTTCAGGAGGCGCGAGGAAGGGGCTGGGGCGAAGTTGCCGTAAGCGCCGGATCGCGCCGAAGTTCTTTCCCGACAATTGGACGGGCTGCGTCACAGGGAAGTGCGCCTGTTTCGCGCAGCCGGGCTGTCTCTGCCTGAGAGACAACCGGCGATATATAGTGTTATTGCCTGCGACGGTATCCGTTCAGCGCCGGCAAGGGCCGCCTCCGGGCGCGCGGGGCTCGAGACTTGTCTGCCTGAGTTTGCCGGCCGCTGCGCAGTTCCGAAGCGCAGGGAGCCTTTGCCGCCAGGGGGCCGAGCAACAGCGCGATGTGCGAGTGGGTTGGATTTCCGGCGAGCCTGGTTCTGTCCAGTCGATCGATGGCCATCGCCGCGGCGGCGGCCGCGCTGCTGCTGCTGACCCTGGCAGTGTTAGCCAGGCGCAGAGCCCGGCGGGGCGGAAGCGAGATCTTTCCCGGCGAGTTATCGATGCTGCGCAGCGTGATGGCGAGCCTTCCCGATCTGATCTATGTGAAGGACGCGGAGAGCCGTTTTCTGCTGGCCAACCAGGGAACCGCGGATGCTATGGGCGCAGCTTCGGTGGCGGAGCTGGTGGGCCGCAGCGATTTCGATTACTATCCGCCGGAACTGGCGGCCGGTTTTTTTCAGGATGAGCAGAAGGTGATGGCCAGCGGCGAACCGCTGGTAAGCCAGGATGAACATATCCGCGAGGCGGACGGGCGGGTCCGCTGGGTTCTGACGACCAAGGTGCCCTTTCGGGATGCATCGGGCAAGACGGTGGGCATCATCGGGATCGGGCGGAATATCACGGCGATCAAGGATGTGGAATCGGATCTGAAGCGGTCGCAGGAAAACCTGCACTTCAAGGCCACGCACGACGGGCTGACTTCCCTGCTGAACCGCGAGGCGATCCTGGACATGCTGGAACGGGAGATGCGGCGTTCCGGGCGGGAAGGCGGAACGGCT
>JBAUGH010000230.1:0-7256 GCA_049679565.1 Acidobacteriaceae bacterium | reverse complement strand
GTGCGGAAGAATCTCGGTATTGATGTTCACCACCGCCGGGCCTACTTCTTTAGCGATCTTCGTGAAGTCGGTGGATAGATCGCGAGGGGCGGGAATTTTGAGCGGCGTGGCGTCCGAGCTGTTGACCTGGGACTCCTGCCCGCGGACCTGGTGCGCGACCATGGAACCGACCAGGATGCCCGCCGAGAGCGTCGCCAGAATCGTGAACGTGGAAGCCAGACGGTTGTACCGCAACCGCCCAAAAAGGGATTTCATGGGATCGTACCTCGTGATCTTTAGGTTTGGCGCAAAAGCGTGTCCCGCGGTCCAGTATAGAACCGGAGCAACGAACCCATTGGGTCCGTGCCTCTGCGGTCTTGGACGCGGCCCGCTGATTCCGGGTTACGGATAGCCTGCCCGTTCCTCGTCCTACGCAAGTGGAACACCCTCATGCGCAGTTGGTTGCACGGGGGCGGGGATAAATTCCGTAAGTGCAATGCCGGCCAGGATAAACAAAGCGCCCGCGGCGCCGCGCCGGCCGAGCCGCTCACCCAGAAAGAGGAACGAAGTGAGCCAGGCGAAGACCGGCTCGAGGGCGAGGATCAGGGCGGTGTGGGTGGCGGGAAGGAATTTCTGCGCCCACGACTGGACGGCGAATGCGGTGGCGGTGGCGAGGACGGCGGTGATGAGCAGCGCGGCCACCACGCGCGGGGACCAGTGGACCCACGGGTGTTCGAGCAGCGGCATGCTGACCGCCATGAAGGCCGCACAGAAGCCGATCTGCAGGATGGCCAGCTGCTCGTAGGGGAAGCGCGGCGAAAAATGCGCGAGGGCGAGAACGTGCAGCGAGAAGCCAAGGGCGCAGCCGAAGGTGAGCGCGTCGCCAACGTTGATGCTGCGCAGGCTGAACCCGGTGCCCGCCGGCGTGGTTAGCAGGACGATCCCGAGGAAAGCCACACCCGCGCCGCACCAGGCGTTCCATCGGGGAGGACGGTGCCCCGCCGCCGGAGGCCGCAGGCCGGGGACAGCCGCGAGAAGCGGCACCAGAACTACGACCATACCGGTGATGAAGGCCGATTTGGACGGGGTCGTGAGGCGCAGACCCGCGGTCTGAAACTGATATCCCATCGCCAGACAGAGGCCGACGACGGCGCCCGCGCCCAGTGCGCGGCGGTCGATGCGGCCCAGATGGCGACGGTAGAACACCAGCAGGCAGAGGAACGCCAGCAGCATGCGGATCAGGTTGAAGAGCAGGGGCGAGATGCCGGCGAGCGCATCTTTGACGACGACAAAGGTCGATCCCCAGACGCAGACCACGGAGACAAGCAGGATGTGGGCCCGCAGCGATTGCGATCTTCTTTCCGCTGAGGCGACGGGCATGGGAGAAGAGTAGAACCGGTTGGATGCTCAGGTCCACAGCTCAGGACCAGGGCCCCTGGCCGGGCGCCCGCCCAGGTGAACGATACGAAAGTTGCGCCAGGGTTACTGAAGAGCACCGACGAAAGTCACTGGAATGTGCCACTATGCTTAAATCGGGCAATCGCTCCGACCGGGAGACCGATCTGAGCGGGCACCTAAGACAGGCTCATACGACGCGCTCTCTGCTGATCCCATCTGCCTGAGAACTCGAGCCGTTTCCCATGCAAACCATCCTCGTCGACATCCTCATCATCGCGTTGCTGGTCCTGCTCTTCGGATCCATCTACCGGGGCCACGCAACCGTGCGGATTCGTTTCTGGCTGCTGGGCTGGCTCTTCGTGCTCATCCACTTCGGGCTTTTGCTCGCCTCTCCTGCCAATCCCTGGACGGCAAAAATCATTCTTGCCGGTGCGCTGAGCGCCCTGCTGTTGTGCGGCGTCGCGTTTGCGCTGTCTTCCGGCCTGGTGAGGAAGAATGGCTGGCCGTTCGCGGCGACGGCTCTGCTGCTGAGCGTGCCTGCGGTGGTCTACGTGGTGGTCGCCATCCTGTGGACCGCTCCCCGGCCGCTGCTGTTCGTGCTGGGCGGGGTGGTGCAGGCGGGGTATGCGGCGGTCGCGTTCCGCCTTGGAAACCGGGCGGCAGGCGCCGCGCGGCCAACCGCAGCGCGCCTGTGGGCTGCTGCCGTTCTCCTGGCCGGTACAGCATGGCTCGCGTTTGCGATCTCTCGCGGCGCCGGAGATGGGGGGATCTATCCCATCCTCTCCCAAATTTTCTTCCTGAACGCGCTGCTCTATTGGGAGGACTTCCGCAGAACCACTGCCGGAGTTATGGCCGCAGCGCTTGGACTGGCAGCCTGGGGCGCGGTTTTCCCCTGCGCGCTGCTGCTCCAGGCCCTGCTGCCGCGGCTTACCATCGCCGGCGAGCTGTGGAACGTCCCCAAGTATTTCGTCGCCTTTGGCATGATCCTGACCCTGCTCGAGGAGCAGCGGCGCGAGGCGGATGTGCGCAGCGAGGAATATCGTGTCCTGTTCGAAAATAATCCCCACTCCATGTGGATTTTCGATACCGAAACGATGCAGTTTCTCGCCGTCAACGACGCTGCCGTCGCGCGCTACGGGTATTCCGCCGAAGAGTTCCGGCACATGACGCTGCGGGATATCCGGCCTCCTGAGGAAGTGGAGGCGATGGAGAAGAGCATCGGGTCTGGCCGGGACGACACCCTCATCGTCTCCGGTCCGTGGACGCATATTCTGCGCGACGGGCGCCGCATTCAGGTGGAGGTTTCGGCGCACACCATACGCTTTGCAGGCCGGCGAGCGCGATTCTCCCTGGTGCAGGACGTGACCGAACGCGAGCAGCTCCATCACCGCCTTGTCCACCAGGCGCATCACGACATGCTCACCGGGCTGCCCAACCGCCTGCTGCTGCTGGACCGCATGGAACAGGCGCTGGCCTCGGCCGAGCGCCGCGGGAAGAAAGCAGCGGTCATCTGCCTGGATCTCGACCGCTTCAAGCAGATCAACGATACCTATGGCCACGCGGTGGGCGACGTATGCCTGCGCCAGGTGGCCGATCGCTTGCGGAGCCGGCTCCGCGCCGAGGATACCGTCGCCCGCTCGGGCGGCGAAGAATTCACCGTCGTGGTGGGCGACCTGGCCACCGCCGAAGATGCGGAGCGAGTCGTCGAGGATCTGCTCGCCGCGTTGCGTAAGCCCATCATCGCCGACGACTATTCCGTCGACATCAGCGGCAGCTTCGGCATCGCCCTCTATCCCGAGCATGGCAAAGACGCCCCGGAACTGTGGCGGAACGCCGATGCCGCCATGTACCGGGTGAAGCGTTCGGGCGGCAATCACTACGTGCTGGTTTCCCAGGAGATCAGCGAATCCACCTCGGAGGCCAGCGAGCTGGAAATGTTCATGCGCCGCGCCCTGAAGGAGGGCGGCTTCACGATTCATTACCAGCCGGAATATGACGCCGACGGAACCTGCCGCGGCCTGGAGGCGCTGCTGCGCCTCCAGCATCCCCGGCTCGGCGCGGTCAACCCCGAGCGCTTCATTCCCATCGCGGAAGAAAGCGGCCTGATTGTGCCGCTGGGTAACTGGGTGCTGCGCGAAGTTTGTCAGCAGGTGGAGAAATGGCGCGCGGAGGGGCTCTCCGTGGCCCGGGTGGCCATCAACGTCTCGCCGCTCCAGCTGATGAGAATGGATTTCTCCCGCCAGGTGCGCCAGGTGCTGGCCGACGTTGGCATGGACCCCGACGTTCTCGAGCTCGAAATGACGGAAACCACAGTCATGCGCAACCTCGAAGACGTCGCCCTGCAGATGCACGACCTCGCCGAGCTGGGCGTGCATTTTTCCGTGGACGACTTCGGCACCGGCTATTCTTCCCTCCAGCATCTGCACGAGCTGCCCATCGAGAGGCTGAAGATCGACCGTTCCTTCGTGCAGCGGCTGTGCGATCCAAATGGCACCAGCGCCCTGGTGCGCGCCATCCTCTCCCTGGCGCACAGCCTCGACCTCAGGGTGGTGGCCGAAGGAGTGGAGCGCGAAGAACAGGCCGAGGCCCTGGTGAGAATGAAGTGCGACATGATGCAGGGCTACTTCTTCGCGGTCCCCCAGCCGGCGGAGGCCATCCCCGAGCTGATTCGGAGCGGCGCCGGGGCCGGAAAGGCGATCGGCATCCCCGTGCCGCGTTAATCCTCCGCCTTCCCCGGCCCGCTGGTCGCTGTGCTACCATCACCACGTCGCACCGGCCGAAAATCTCTCCGCACCGCCCTCCCGAGCGGCCGCATAGCGGACTGGATTTGGGGAATCTTTGCCAAAGGACTGGAAACCTGGAGCCACGCGCATCCTGGTCACGGGCGCTGCCGGTTTTCTCGGGTCGCACCTTTGCGATGCGCTCCTCGCCGAGGGATATGCGGTCGCCGGAATCGATAACCTGTGCACCGGCAGCCGGGCCAATCTGGCCCACCTTGCCCACCAACCGCGCTTCGAGCTGATCGAACACGACATCTGTGAGCCCTTCGACTGCGGTCCCATCGATTTCCTTTTCAACTTTGCGTCTCCGGCCAGCCCTGCCGATTATCTGCGCCTCGGGCTGGAAACGCTGCGCGTCGGCGCCGAAGGTACCCGCCATGCGCTGGAACTGGCGAGGAAATATGGCGCGGGATTCCTGCAGGCCTCAACTTCCGAATGTTATGGGGATCCGCTCCAGCATCCCCAGGCCGAAAGCTATTGGGGCCACGTGAATCCGGTGGGTCCCCGCTCGGTCTACGACGAGTCCAAGCGGTTCGCGGAAGCTCTGGTGATGGCCTACCACCGCTATTGCGGCGTGGATACGCGGATGGTGAGAATCTTTAATACCTATGGCCCCAGGCTGCAGAGCGGCGACGGGCGCGTGATCTCCAATCTCATGACCCAGGCCCTGCGCGAGGAAGACCTGACCATCTACGGCAACGGCCGGCAGACGCGAAGCTTCTGCTATGTTTCCGATGAGATCGAGGGCATCCTGCGGCTCTCGCGGGCAGACGAACATCTGCCGGTGAACATCGGCAATCCGCAGGAGTGGACGATCCTGGATTGCGCCCGCGAGATTCTCGAGGTCACCGGTTCGACCAGCCGGATCCGATACGAACAGCTGCCCGAAGACGATCCGGTGCAGAGAAGACCTGATATCGCCAAAGCAAGGTCGCTGCTGGAGTGGGAACCGAAGATTGACCTGAGAACCGGGCTCAGGTTGTCGCTCGACTACTTCCGGCGATCGGCCGCGGCCGGCGCCCCGGGCGGCTCGCTGGCAGCTTCTTCGCTTTCCGCCGAGTGACGGTCGCGACAGAAGCAGTTTTTTGCCGGTAGGCCGCGGTGTAAATCCCTGATATATTTGAAAAGCCGGATTGACGGCGTTGCAGGACCGTGGTGTGTCGCGGGTGTGGTGTTGGGTCCGGGATCGAAGTATCTGAAAGGAATTGCTGACTTGTGCTGATGATTCGTCTGGCGCGTGTTGGTGCGCGCAAACAACCGTATTATCGCGTGGTCGTCATCGAGAAGGACCGCGCCCGGAATGGGCGCTCGGTGGAGGTCGTGGGTACCTACAACCCGCGCACCAACCCCGCTTCGATCGACCTGAAACTGGAGCGGATCGAATACTGGAAGGGCAAAGGAGCACAACCGTCGGACCGAGTGGCGAAGCTGCTCAAGTCCGGCTCCTCGACTGCCAGTCATCCCTCCGCGTCCACAAGCAGTTCAGCTGGAGACGCGGACGCCTCAACAGCGGCCTGATCCCAGCTGCGTTAGGAGGGGTCGCCCGCTCGCCTGCTCCAGATACCTCCCAAAAGTTACTTTTGCGAACTTCCGGGCACGAAAGTCTGCGGATTGTTCTTTTGTCCGTCGCAGCCTTACGGTAGTATCCGCGATAGCCCCGGAGGTGATTGGTCGATTTGGTCGTGCGTCTTCCAATGGGGGGCAACATGAAAACTACAGACAGACCCGACGACATGCAGGAATTAGTTACCCAGATTGCGCGAGCGTTAGTTGATGTTCCCGAAGCAGTGGATGTTGAGGCCGTGGAACGAGAAGAGAGCACCGTACTACGTCTCCGGGTCGCCCCCACAGATGTGGGCAAGGTGATTGGGAAACAGGGCCGCACCGCTCGATCGGTGAGGACGATCCTGGGCGCTGTCAGCATGAAGCACCATCATCGGTACACTCTCGATATTCTCGAGGAAGACCACCAGGGAGCGCCTGCCGCGGACGAATAAACCCGAGCCGCGGCTTTCTGCACTGGCTGTGAGAACGGGTTCCGGGAGGCAATCTCTTCCGGCTGAACGATGCCAGTTCTGGCTCCTTAGCCGGGGTCGAGGAGGTCTTTGTGCCCAATGAGCCGATCACCTCCCAGCCGGCGCCGGGACCGGACCGGCTCCTCGTGGCGCGACTGGTGCGCCCGCATGGGCGCCGCGGCGAGCTGGTTGCCGAGATCCTCACCGACTTTCCCGAGCGGTTTCATGAGCGCTCGCGCCTCATCCTCGTCCCCCCCGAGCGCATTGGCTCCCGGCCCCGCGAAATGGAGCTCGAGAACTTCTGGTTCCTGCGCAGCCGGATCATCCTGAAATTCCGCGGAGTTGACTCCATCAACGAGGCCGAAGGTCTGCGCGGCTACGAGGTCGCGATTCCTGCCTCGGAACGCGCGCCCCTCCCGCGCGGAGAGATCTACGTCTCCGACCTGACCGGCTGCAGGCTGATCGACCTGAATACGGGTCCGGCTGCCATCGGCGAGGTGGTCGACGTGGATCGCGGCTCCTCGAGCACCGAGTTGCTGCTGGTGCGGCGACCCGGTGCGCGGAGCGGCGAGGAACTGCTGATCCCCTTCGTGAAGGAGTATCTGGTGGCGGTCGAGCCGGCGAAGCGCGAGATCCTGATGCGCCTCCCGAAAGGCCTGCTGGAAATTAACGCTCCGCTGACGGAAGAAGAAAAAGAGCAGAGCCGAAGGCCGGCCAAAAGCCAGCGAAAACCTGGCGAGAAGTAATCGCACCCGCGTCGGCAGCCAGCAGGCCTGAGCCGTAGGGCTTAAAGCACAAGGGCCGCGCAGGCATTCCATAACGCCCGGCGCGGCCCCTGAAATACGGCGTGGATTCAGCGGCGCGACTTCTTCTTCGCGGCTTTCTTTGCGGGCTTCTTCGCCGCCTTCTTTGCACTCTTTTTGGCGGGCGCTTTCTTTGCGGCCTTCTTCACTGCCTTCTTTGGCGCGGCCTTCTTCACTGCCTTTTTGACAGCTTTTTTCGCGGGCGCTTTCTTCGCCGCCTTCTTTGCAGGCGCCTTCTTCGCTGCCTTTTTGACAGCTTTTTTGGCGGGCGCTTTCTTTAC
>JBAUGH010000229.1:0-1825 GCA_049679565.1 Acidobacteriaceae bacterium | reverse complement strand
GCGAGCCTGCTTCTCGTCGAGGAGCGCGTTGATCAGGCTCGATTTGCCGACGTTCGAGCGCCCGAGGAAGGCGATCTCGGGAGGACCAGGTTTAGGAAACTGCTCAGCGGCGGTTGTGGACCGCAGGAACTTTGCATGCAGACGCTTCACGGGATGAGTTTATCCCGGCAGGCAGTCCGGCTGTACCGCGCGGCGGGGAACCGGGTACCCTGTCTGACGAGGACACCCATGCACCGCATCCGCATCTTTCCTGTGATTCTGTTGTTGGCGGCTACGCTTCACGCGCAGTCCGCGCCCGACGCCATCCGCCAGGTGCTGGCTACGCAGCAGGCCGCGTGGAACCGGGGCGACGTTGTGGACTTCATGCAGGGCTATGCCGACTCGCCGCAGACCACGTTCATCGGCAAGTCGATGGAACACGGGTATCAGAAGATCCTGGCGCGGTATAAGAACGCCTACGCGTCGCGGGACGCGATGGGGCACCTCGATTTCACCGATCTCGATGTGCGGATGCTGGGACCGGATCACGCGGTGGTGACCGGGCGATTCCACCTGACGCGCTCGGCCGCAGGCGGCGGCGATGCCGCGGGCATTTTCTCGCTGCTGTTCGAAAAGTCGCCGGCGGGCTGGAAGATCATCCTCGACCACACCAGTTCTTCGTAAGGACGCCGGGCCAGGCTATTGCGGCAGCGGGTGAAGGTCGATGGTTCTTCCGGTGCGGGCCGATTGGCGGGCGGCGTCAAGGATCTGCATGACGACGACGTTGGTGTCGAGGGCGGTGAGATCGCCGCGGGGCACCAGCTGGCCGCGGACGACGGCGGCGAGGTAGTGGAGCGAGGTGTCTTCGGGGGCCGCGAGGGGCGGAGCGGTGAGCGACGTTTCGGGTGAGGACTCGCTGAAGCGCTCGCGCACCTGAGTTCCGTTCACCGCGATGGCGTAGCCTTTGGTGCCGTAGACTTCGGTGTCTTTGCGGCTGAAAGGCCAGTTCCACGAGGGCATGAGGACAGCCTGGGCGCGCGGGTAGCGGAGGATGATGGTGGCGTCGTCATCGACCCGGGGGTAGATTTGCGGCTTGTCGGTCTGGGCAACGGCGGTGACGCTGAGGGGGGCTTCGCCGTGCATGAACCAGGTCATGAGGTCGGCGCCGTAGCAGCCGAAGTCGTAGAGGGCGCCGGCGCCGTTCTGGGCGGGGTCGGTGAGCCACTGAAGGAATTCAGGCTGGACGCCGATTTCTTTCGGGCCCTGGTGGCCGTCGTGGATGACGACCTTGCGGATGTCGCCGAGGCGGTTCTGCTGGAGCAGGTCGTAGAGGCTGCGATTGCTGGCGTACCAGGTAGTTTCGTAATTGACGAGGACCTGGATGCGGTGCTCGCGCGCGGCGCGGCGGATGGCGAGGGCATCGTCGAGCGAAAGCGTCAGCGGCTTTTCGACCATGACGTCGACGCCGTGGGCCGCGGCGGCTTCTATGATGCGGCGGTGCTCGCCGATGGACGTGTAGACGAGCAGCGCCTGGGGATGCTGGTGGGCAAAGAGATTGTCGAGGGTCGAGTAGAAGAGGCTGGGGTCGAGATGGAACTGCTGCTGGTATTTCGCGCGGAGGGCGGGATCGGCGTCGACGATGCCGATGAGCCGGGCGTCGTGCTGCAGCGGGAAGGCATGGAGGAAGCCGGTGACGTGTCCGTGTTCGAGGCCGACGATGGCGACACGGACAGGCGGCGGCTGCGCGAGGGCTGGCGAGCCGGCGGCGAACCATGCCGCGGCGAGGAGGAGGGCAGGAGCAAACCGAGCCGACATCAACCGGGGAGGCATGAGGGTAATGTTACTG
>JBAUGH010000228.1:0-17526 GCA_049679565.1 Acidobacteriaceae bacterium | reverse complement strand
ATGTTATGGGCGCGCCCGATGCCCGTCTCCAGCATGCCGCCACACCAGACCGGCACGCCGCGCTCCTGCGCCGCATTGTGGACGGCGATCGCCTCGCTGAATCCGCCCACGCGGCCGCACTTGATGTTGATGATCCGGCACGACTCCATTTCGATGGCCGCCAGGGCATCGCGCCGGTTGCGAATCGATTCGTCGAGGCAAATGGGCGTCTCCAGCCGCTTCTGCAGCATGGAGTGGAAGTAGAAATCGTCGGACCACAGCGGCTGCTCGATCATCAGCAGGTTGAACTCTTCCCAGCTCACGATGTGGTCCGCGTCGTTGAGCCGGTAGGCCGAGTGCGCATCGCAGCTCAGCAGGATCTCGGGCCAGCGATGGCGCACCGCCTCGAAGACCTTCGTATCCCAGCCCGGCTTGCACTTGAGCTTGATGCGCTGATAGCCGGCGTCAATCTCTTTCTCCACCTCAGCCAACTGCTGCTCGAGCGTCGGCTGGATTCCGATCGACACGCCGCAGTCGATGGTCTCCCGCGTGCCTCCCAGTAAACTCGCCAGCGGAATGCCCTTCATCTGCGCTTCCAGGTCCCACACCGCGTTTTCCAGGGCGGCCTTAGCCATGCGATGCCCGCGCACCTGGCGGAAAATCCCGGGGCACTTGCCGCCGTGCTGGGGATCAGAATTGGCGAGCATGGGCGCCAGTTCCTGCTGGGTTACCAGCCACGCCGTGTCCACTGTTTCATCGGAGAAGAACGGATGCTCGCCGGCGACGCACTCGCCCCAGCCCGTCAGCCCCTCCGCGTGCAGCTCAATCAGCAGGATGCGCCGGTCGGTTGTGGTGCCAAAACTGGTTTGAAAGGGCTTTACGAGGGGAAGGCGAAGTTCGCGCAGGAAGATGGCATCGATTCTCATAAAACTCCGGTGGTTGAGGTTTGTGCGAGTTCGAACATGCCGTTGCCTTCTGGATCGACCCGGAAGCCCGTCACCGCCAGGCCTCGATCGAACGCATCGAGAAACCTCCGGCGAATCTCTGTTTGTACCGCCTCAGCCCTGGAGACACTGGTAGCCTTCCATTCACTGACGGCTTTGGGTACCACGATGGTCTCCTGGATTTCCAGCGGCTGCGTTGCGGACCCGTTCAAAGTGGCCTTGACCCGTTGCGAATCCATCCACCATTCGGCGTGCAGACGGTCCGTGGGAAGCCCACCCTGAAGACGAGATGAGGATACACCATAAAAATTCGGTGTATAGGAGCGGACGATCACACCGAGTCTGTGGATATTCAGGAAAGCGTTTTTGATTTCGAGCGGATCGAAGGTCCACTCCATCAGCGAAAAGCGCCGCCGCAAGGCGTCCTCCCGTTGCAGGAGTTTGAGCCGGCGGCCGATGCCGGCATTGCGGTGGCGCGGTGTAACCGCCAGCATATGAGAGTGCAAATAGGGGAAGAGGCTCGCTCCGTCCGCCTTTGGCGCCTTGACTCCGGGCAAAGACATGGCGAAACCTACCAGGGTCTCGCCCTCGAACGCGCCCATCACCTGGCCGCCAATCCGCTGCGCCACCGTGAAGAGGCGGCGGGGGATTACGTCGGCTTCGTCGTAGCCCCAGGTTTCGATCTGGAGCCGGACGCAGGCTTCCATTTCGTCGAATCCCCGGCAACTGCGCAGGACGATCTCCGCCCCGCCCGGCGTATGCATTGTCTGCGCCCTTGCGATGGCGCTCATACCTGCTGCTCCTCGCCCTTGCTCTTCGTCCACAAGGATTCCAGTTCTTCGGTCGACAATTCCTCGAGCGGCCGATGGGCCGCCGTTTCCATGGCGGCAAACCGCCTGCGGAACTTCGCATTTGCGTCGCGCAGGGATAACTCCGGATCGACCTTCAGGTGACGCGCTAAGTTAACCGCTGTAAACAGCAGATCGCCAAGCTCTTCCCCTGCGGCACGCATGTCTCCGGTATTCACTTCCTGCTGGATCTCCGCGGTCTCTTCCCTCAGCTTTTCCACAACGCCGTTGATGTCCGGCCAATCGAATCCTGCCTTCGCGGCCTTTGACCCGATCTTCCCTGCCTCGGCCAGCGCCGGCATCGCCCGGCTCACTCCGTCCAGCCGTCCGGAGCCCTCGGCCCGGGTCTTCTTCTCGCGCCTCTTGATCTCGTCCCAGTTGCGCAGGACCTGGCTGGCACCGATCCCCTCGGTCTCCAGACCCTGCGCGCGATTTCCCGCCGCCGCCGAAGCTTCTTCGCCGAAGACATGCGGATGGCGCCGCACCAGCTTTCGATTGAGGCCGGCAATCACGTCGCCGATGTCGAAGTGTCCTGCTTCCTCGGCCATCTCTGCATAGAACAGGACCTGGAGGAGGAGGTCGCCCAGCTCATCCGCGAGATCGGCCCAGTTCTGGCGCTCGATCGCGTCGAGAACCTCCCAGGTCTCTTCGAGGGTGTATTTGCGGATGGACGCGAAGGTCTGCTCGCGATCCCAGGGACAGCCGCCGGGCGCCCGCAGCCGTGCCATGATCGCCACCGCTTCGGCAAACAGCTCGCCCGCGGGCTCCGATCCCGCGCGCTCGGGAGCACCGCTCGCCTCGCCTGCGTCCTTTTCCAGCGGCATATATTTACTCTACAACGCGGCTCCCGCTGTTCCATTTATGCTGGCAGCGTTGCGCGGAGCCATCCCACGATTCTCCTGATTGCCACTTTCGTCGTCCTTTTCGGTCTGGCGTTCGGCAGCTTTTTGAATGTCTGCATCAGCCGCCTGCCGCGCCACGAGTCGGTGGTCCGTCCCGGCTCCCGCTGCCCCGACTGCAGCACGCCGATTCTGACCCGCGACAACATTCCGCTGCTGAGCTGGATCGCTCTTCGGGGCCGGTGCCGCGCCTGCCACCGCCGCATTCCCTGGCGCTATGCGGCGGTCGAATTCGCCACTGCGGCTCTCTTCCTGCTGTGTTTTCTGCAGTTCAGTCTCACTCTTAAGGGAATCGGCATGGCGGTCCTGTGCTTTCTGCTCCTCGGCCTCGCGGTCACGGATGCGGAAACGATGCGCCTGCCCGACGCGTTTACTCTCCCCGGGCTTCTGCTGGGCCTTGGTTATGCGGGACTACTTCCCGAGCCGACGGTGGCAGCGCACTTCCGCGCTGCCGGCCTTGCGCTACTGTGGGCGATCCTCGCCGCGCTGGTTCTGCTGCTCATCAGCGGAGCCTACTTCCTTCTCCGGCATCGCCAGGGTCTGGGCATCGGAGACATCAAACTGCTCGCCATGATCGCGGCCTGGCTTGGTCCGGAGCTCGCGGCCCTTACCTTTATCGTCGCCGCCTTCGCCACGGCCTTCTACGCTGTTGCGCTGGTGGCCGTCTCCCACAATCGGCGCGCGACGCTCACCGCGAAACTTCCCTTCGGATCGTTCCTCTGCGGCGCGGCTCTCTATGCGCTCTTTCGGGGCGAGCCGATCCTCAGGTGGTACCTGCACTTTTATGGAATACGTTATTGATTGACCAAGGCCGGCGCTACGGTACTCCGGCACTCACCAAAGCCAATTCGCGCGAACCCATCCCGCTCGCACCACCCTTTCAGGATGACCTCATCGCCATCTTCCAGAAACCGCCGCTGCTCGCCGTTGGGCAGCACCAGCGGCTCGGCGCCGCGTTTCGTGCGTTCGAGTAAGGATCCCACTGAATCCGGCGTCGCTCCGGACACCGTCCCTGTCGCCAGCAAATCCCCTGGCCGGAGGTTGCACCCGTTGCTGGCGTGATGGGTCACCATCTGCCCCAGCGTCCAGTACAGGTCGCGGAGATTGGCCTGGCCGATGCGCGCCGGCGCCTGACCTGCCGCCCGCATCCTGGCCGTCGCCAGCCAGACCTCCAGATTCACGTCGAAGCCGCCCTGCGCGCGATCCTGCTCGTTGAGCAGATAGGGCAGGGGCTGCGGATCTCCGTCCGGGCGCTCGACGGCGGGCACGCGAAACGGGGCCAGCGCATCGAGCGAGACGACCCAGGGCGAGATCGCTGTTGCGAAGCTCTTCCCCAGGAACGGTCCCAGCGGCTGATACTCCCACGCCTGAATATCGCGCGCCGATTCGTCGTTCATGAGACACAGGCCGAAGACGCTCTGCTCGGCCCGGTCCAGCGGAATGGGCGTCCCCAGCGCATTGCCCTGCCCGATGAAGAAGCCGACTTCCAGCTCGTAATCCAGCATCCGGCTGGGTCCGAAAACGGGGGTCGCTGCATCCGGCTCCTTCGTCTGCCCGCTCGGACGTCGCACCGCGGCGCCGCTCACCACAATCGACGACGCCCGGCCGTGATACCCAATGGGAATCCACTTGTAATTGGGCAAGAGCGGCGTGTCGGGCCGGAAGAGTCGTCCCACATTCGTCGCGTGGTGGATCGATGCGTAGAAATCTGTGTAGTCGCCAATGCGGAAGGGCGGGCACATCCCGACGCTCTTTTGTTCCAGCAGCCAGGGCTCGACGCCGGCACGGTGCTCGCTGGAGGACAGCAACTGGCGCACCCGCTCCCGCAGCGCCCGCGGTCCGGCATTGCCTTCCGCCGCCAGAGCATTGAGCTCACGATCGATCCTGCATGCGGCAACTACGGCCGCCGGCAGAGCCTCCAGCAAACCCTCGGCGGCGCAGCCGGCCAGGTCGAGCAGCTTATCCCCGATGGCCATTCCGATCCGGCCGCCCAGCCCATCGTCAAAGATGCCCAGCGGGAGGTTCTCGAGGGGGAAGTCGCCCTCGGGATCGTTGGCCGAGTCCACCCAGCTTTGCATCCGTTGCGGTGCTACACCCATCCCATCGCCTTCAGATCCGCGACCGGCTCCTCCAACGAACAGGACCCGAAGCTGATGGCGAAGTCCTTTCGCACCCGCTCCAGCTGGTCGGAAATCAACATCTGGTCCTGCCACTGAAGCACGTCGTCATCCAACCGAAACGCCCCGGCATCTTCCTCCTGGAGCGTCTTCACGATCGCAGCCTCCTCCGCGCCCACAAATGCCAGCGCGCCGGCCAGAAACACATTGACGAACCCGTGCATCTTCACTCGCGGGCCGCCCGGCGTCAGTTCGCGCATCCCGCGCAGCGCATGGTGCAATCCGGCGGTCGCCTTCCACGCCACGCGCTCCCGCGCGCATGCCAGCAGAAACTGGGCCACCGTTTCGACGCCCGGAACCGACTCCGGCGTCAGGCCGCCCATCCTGATCTTGGCCCGCGCCCCATACTCCGCCAGCACCGGCAGCATCTCCGCCGCGCGTTCCGGCGGGAACTCCACGTAGCGCGCCCGGGCAGCCGGCAGACGCTCCAGCACCTCCCGCGCCGCCCGCGGATGGGCGGCCTTCGTCTCCAGGCTTCCCAGGAAGGCCGCGCCCTGCTGGAACTCCTCAATAGATCGCACGTCGTCGGGATTCTCCCCGGCGCACACCACGTTCAGCGTCCATGGCTGCTCGCGCTCATCGCAACACACCTGCTCGAATGCGGCCGCGAAGTCTTCCAGTCGCGCCGCCTGGACGACCAGTCCTCCCAGGCTCCAGGAGAAATCGCCCGCCAGAAAGTCGTGGTACCTGCGCACCGCCGCCTCCATCCCCAGCGATGCCGGTGGGAACAACCCCGCGTAATCGAGAATCCTCGACAGCAGCGCCTCGGCTGCGCTCATCCTTTAGGCCCCTTAAAGTGCTTCTTCAATCCCTGCCAGCACTCGAAGTACTCATGCTGCAGAATTTTGGTTTCCAGCGCAAATTTTGTCGGCCGGACCGGCAATCCCGTCTCCCACATGAAGGCCAGCGTGTTCTCCAGCTTCACCGGCTTGAGCTCGGCCTTGCAGGCCTTCTCCCAGGTCTCCGCGTCCGGGCCGTGGCCGCTCATGCAGTTGTGCAGGCTCGCTCCGCCGGGCAGAAATCCCTCCGCCTTCGCATCGTACTCGCCGAACACCAGCCCCATAAACTCGTTCATCATGTTGCGATGGAACCACGGCGGCCGGAAGGTGTGTTCCGCGACCAGCCACCGCGGAGGAAAGATGGCAAAATCCACATTCGCCGTTCCCGCCATCAGCGAAGGCGACGTCATCACGGTATAGATCGACGGGTCGGGATGATCGAAGGTGACGGTGTTGATGCAGTTGAACCGCGCCAGGTCGTACTTGTAGGGAGCATAGTTTCCGTGCCACGCCACCACATCGAGCGGCGAATGGTCGATCTCCGCCTCCCAGAGCCGCCCTAAAAACTTTCCCACGATGCGGAAATCGCCGTCCTTGTCTTCGTACGCCGCCACCGGGGTCAGGAAGTCGCGCGGGTTCGCCAGCCCATTTGCCCCGATCGCGCCCAGTTCCGGCAGGCGAAAGATCAGCCCGTAGTTCTCGCAGATGTAGCCGCGCGACGGCCCTTCGATATCGACGCGCATCTTCATCCCGCGCGGCACCACGCCGATTTCCCCCGGGGCCAGGCCCAGAATCCCCAGTTCCGTATGCACCCGCAGCGCGCCCTGCTGGGGAATCAGCATCATCTCGCCGTCGGCGTTGTAGAAGTAGCGCCCCTTCATGGGCGCGTTGGCCGCGTACAGGTGCAGCCCCACGCCGACCTGCATCGCGGGATCGCCGCTGCCGCCCATGGTCACGATGCCGTCGAGGAAATCCGTCTTCTTCTGGGGCATGGGGATGGGGTTCCACCGCATCTGGTTGGGGGGCGTTGGCGCCTCGGTGAAGGGACCGCTGCGAAACAGCCCGAGGCCGCCAGGGATCTCACTGAAGGGCTTGTGGGTGACCGACGGCCGGATGCGATAGGTCCACGTGCGCCGGTTCGTCGCCCGGGGCGCGGTGAACGCCGTCCCGCTCAGTTGTTCGGTGTAGAGCCCGAGGGGCGCCTTCTGCGGGGCATTCTGGCCTTCCGGCAGCGCGCCCTTCACCGCTTCGGTGGCAAACTCGTTTCCAAATCCCGACTGGTACTTCAGCTCCGCCATTCGCTCCTCCGCAATCCGGTCAGAAAACTTACCACCCTACCGGGACGGGCGGAGGATTGGCAACTCAGGTGTGAAGAATCCAGCCCGCGATCCGAGTCCACCAGGGCGCCAGGCCCAGCAGAGTGCGCATGACGAATACCTGGGCCGCCACCAGCACCGGCAGCGCAATCCAGTAGACGCGATGCACTCGCCTCATGACAAACAGGTCTCTGAAGACGCCCAGCAGGATCAGGGCATCCACGCCGGAGTAGAACCACACATACGCGAAGGCCGGGTTCGGCATGCGACCCCACGCAGCGGCAGTGAGGACGCAGGTCGCGATCAGCATCAGCCTGCGATGCAGCTCCGGTTTTCTGCGCCAGCGCACCGCCAGCCAGAAGAAGACGGTGAAGCCGGCGATATCGAAAAACGGAACAATGAGAAATGCCGCGGGACCGGCGACATCCGCCGGGAGGAAGCGCATGTCGAAGCGGCGCATCACGATGGCGGTGGCAATTCCCACCACGGTCATGGCGACGGCGAGTCCGGCGCCGAACCAACCGAGCGTGCGGTGGATCGACACGTTGCGGGTCCGCACCAGCGACGTCTGCAGGATGAAAAACGCCACCCAGGCGGAAAACAGCGTGGCGTGCACCCACAACAACCAGGGCCTCGCCGGATGCGCCTGGATCAGGTTCTGATCGACCGTATGGCTGAAGCCATAGATCACAATCGCTGCCACCAGCAGCGACATGAAGAAGTAGAAATACCGCCCCGCAAGATCGCGAACTCGCTTCGCGCTGGAAACGACCGGGGAGGTTTGTGCTGACGCAGCCATCGAACCTCGCTCGGGGGAGCTGGGCCCTGGGAATGAAGAGTGTCGGCATCATAGCAGGCCACATATCCTTACCCGGCGAACTTTCTCAGAGCATCCGGTGCTTCGGCCGACTATTCCTGCGCCTGCCACTGGAAGCACAGCTCGTATCCATCAGGATCCTGCAGCGGCAGTTGCTTCATGCCGTACGGCGCCACCTTCGGCGGCTTCACCGCGACGCCCTTGGCGCGCAGCGCCTCATACGCCCCATCCACATCCGGACAGCCGAAGTAGAGCACCGTATCCCCATGCGCCGCGACCCGCGCCCGGTCCGCCGGAACCGGCCGCTCACTGTCGAATTCATAGGCCGTGTTCAGCATGATCTCCGCCGAGCCCAGCCGCAGAAGCGCCCAGTGGAACTTATCCGGCCCCAGCAGCGGAGATGTGTTCGCCACCTCAAAGCCCAGCTTGTCCCGATAGAACCGCAGGGCAGTCGGCATGTCGTACACCTGTAGCAGCGGGCACACCCCGCGCACCTCGATGGCCATCGTTCACCTCGCGATGGCAGCCAGCATAGCCTGGATCGATTTCCCTGCCGAAAAAAAGGTTTCCGAAAGCGGGTACGCCCGCGACCTGCCCACTACCCTATTCGCTGACCGGCGTTTCCGTCAGCTCCTGCAGCTTTACGCCTTCGTGCAGCCGCTGATCCGCCGACGCCGACGCGTCTCCGGACACGGCATACGCCACCGCCGCTCCAATCAGCGCGGGAATGATGAAAGCATGTGCGCCGGTGGCCTCGGCCACGAAGACTGCAGCCGCCAGCGGCGTCTTGTACCCCGCCGAAATGAACGCCGCCATCCCCACAGCGGCGTACAGGCCGGCATCCGGACTATGCACGATCGTCTGCGCGAACGCCGTTCCCAGGGCGCCCCCGGTCAGGAACAGCGGAACGAACATGGCGCTCACCCCGCCCACGCCGAGCGTGAAGATCGTCGCCAGCAGCTTCAGCCCGCTGAAGGCCAGCAGTTGCTGGGTCCCGTGGTGCCCGGCCAGCACCATCTCCACCGCCTCGTAGTTCGGCCCGAGCGGCACCAGCGGTCCGTTGTAGAAGTGCAGAAACGCTACCCCGCACAGCCCCGTCAGCAGCCCGCCGGTCCCCATCTTCACCCAGTGGGGCACGCCCCATCCCACATAGAAGCTCCGCACCCGCCGGAAGGTCACCACGAACGCCATGGCGATCAGGCCGATGATCACGCCCAGCAGCGCGCTCCAGTACAGATCGTGCCGGGTGAAAAGGGTCGCATGAATGAAATTGAACAGCGGCTTTGAGCCCAGAAAGGAAATCAGCGTCACATACGACACCACCGACGCGATCAGCGACGGCACCAGCGCCTCATGCGCCAGATCGTCGCGATAGGGCATCTCCAGCGCGAACACGATCCCGGTGAGCGGAGCGTGAAAGACCGCGGACATCCCCGCCGCGGCGCCCGAGATGAGCATGATCCGCCGGTCCCGGGCGTCGAGTCCCATACGACGAAGCCTGGCCCACAGCCACGAACCAATCGCGCCGCCGCCGTAGATGCTGGGCCCTTCGAGCGCGGCGCTCCCGCCAAACCCCACCGTCGTCACGGCTGCCAGCAGCTTGGCGAAGAACGGCCGCATATCGATGTCGCCGTGATGCTGGTGATACGAACGGATGATCTCCTCGGTCGAGTGCTCATCCGGATCGGGGGTGAAGAACTGCATGATGAGCCCCGTCGCCACCATCCCCAGCACCAGCCCGGGCACAATCGCCCAGTGGTGCCCCAGATAGTAGTGCAGCACCGGAGGCCACATTTTCCGCAGGATGACCACAACGATGCCAGTGATCGCGAGTCCGGTGACGGCCCCGATCATCGGCGCCAGGATCAGCCACTTCCGCACATCGCGGGCGTAGACCTGGACCAGGTCCTCGTGCACCAGCGGCAGATACCGACGGAGCAGCGGATGGCCGATCAGCCAGCCTCTTCGTCGGCATTGCTGACCTGCTGTCATGCGGATTTCCTGCCCGCTGTCGCCCGCCGCGGCCAATCCCATCCGGTGAGGAAGCCGGCCCGCACTCGGCGCACTTCATCGTGGTGCATCTGGGTCAGCTTGCCGAGAACCGCTTCGCCTTTCGCCGTGAGCGACACCACCACCTGCCGCCGGTCGGTCGCGCCCGGCTGCCGCGTCACCAGGCCGCTGTCTACCGCTCGCCGGACCAGCCCCACGACGGAGTTGTTCCGTTCCTGCAAAAACTCCGCCAGCTCCGAAATCGTCGCGGTGCCGCGTTCCGTGAACCCAGCGACCCCCAGCATCAGTTGGTGCTGCTGCGGGGTCACGCCGCATTCTCGCGCGGCTTTCTCGCTGAAGCGGATAAAGCGCCGCAGGTTATAGCGGAACCATGCCAGGTCCCGCATGATCTCTCGGTTCGTCGTGGGAATGGCCATCGCCAGAAATCCGTTCCGGCGCGCAACGCGGCACGCCAATCGATCGCACTGCGATCTATAATACATCGCGATACGATCTGTTATCAACGGCCACTTCTTTCCGGCGTTCGCGGTCCTTTTTGCTGAACTGCGGCCGTTAGGTGTCGACCGCCGTGGGCGGCTGCCCGCAATTTTTATCTGGTCTCATCCGGGCACCGCGCGCCCGCACGCTTTCTGCCCGCGTACCCTGTTCTCAGCCATGCGCATACTCGTCTCCGGCGCCGGCATCGCTGGTCCTACGCTCGCCTGGTGGCTGCTGCACTACGGATTCACGCCCACTGTCATTGAATCCGCCCCCGTCCTCAAAACCGGCGGCTACGTCATCGACTTCTGGGGAGCGGGCTTCGATGTCGGCGAGCGCATGGGCCTGCTGCCCGAGATTCAGCGCCGCGGCTACATTGTCGAAGAAGTGCGCGCTGTGGACGACTCCGGCCAGCGCGCCGCCGGCCTCTCCGCCAAAGGCTTCGTTCGCATGACCGGTGGCCGCTTCGTCAGCCTGCCGCGGGGCGATCTCGCCGCCATTCTTTTCTCCTCCATCGAGCAGCGCGTCGAAACTCTGTTCGGCGATCGCATCGCCCAAATCGAGCAGACCTCCGACGGCGTCCAGGTCCGCTTCGAGCGCGCCCCGCCCCGCACTTTCGACCTCGTCATCGGCGCCGACGGCCTCCACTCCGGAGTCCGCCGGCTCGTGTTTGGCGAGGATTCCCACTTCGAGAGATATCTCGGGTACAAGGCCGCCGCCTTCACCGTCTCGGGCTATCAGCCGCGCGAGGAGCTGGTTTACATCCTCTACACTCGGGTGGGATCGCAGGTCGCCCGCTTTTCGATGCGCGACGACCGCACCATGTTCCTGTTCACTTTCGCGGATCCGGATCCCGGCATTCCGGCGGCGATGGCCGACCAGAAATCGCTGCTGCGCGACCGCTTCCGGGGCGCTCGCTGGGAGGTTCCCCGGATCCTCGCCGCGCTCGACGACTGCACCGAGCTGTATTTCGACCGCGTCAGCCAGATTCGCATGGATGCCCGCCCTGGGTTGTGGACCGAGAACCGCGTCACACTCGTCGGCGACGCCGCTTCCTGCGTCTCACTCCTCGCCGGCCAGGGTTCGGCGCTGGCCATGGTCGCGGCGTACCTTCTCGCCGGGGAACTCTCTCAGGCATCCGGGGACTACGGCGGTGCGTTTGGCCGCTATCAGGAGCGTTTCGCGCCCTTTGTCCGCAACAAGCAACGGGCCGCGCTTCGGTTCGCGGGGATGTTCGCCCCGCGCTCGAAGTTTGCGCTCTACCTGCGCAATCGCGGCATGAGCCTGATGAACATCTCCTGGATTGCGGACTTCGCTATGCGCCGCGATCTGGCCGACACGATCGAACTGCCCGATTACAAGGCGGGACCCGTTTTCGGCTCGCGCTGAACCTGAGGCGAGTCTGCGCTGTCTACCATCAGCCTCGATCCTGAGCCACGCCCCATTCCTGAATCTTCGTTCCGCCGCCCGCCATCGAAATGCCGTCAGGAGGACTTCTTCAATCATGCAAATCTCCGGCAACACCATCCTTATTACCGGGGGGACGTCCGGCATCGGCCGCGCGCTGGCCGAATCTTTCCATCAGCTCGGCAATCAGGTCATCGTCGCGGGGCGCCGCAAGAACCTGCTGGACGAAATCACCGCTGCCAATCCGGGCATGAAATCCGCGGTCCTCGACGTTGAGGACATCGAGGCGCTTCCCGGGTTCGCCGCGAAAATCGTCCAGCAATACCCTTCCCTCAACGTCCTCATCAATAACGCGGGGATCATGAAGCCGGAAAACCTCAGCGATGCCGCGGCGGATTTCTCCATCTCCGAATCGACGGTTGCCACCAATCTGACCGCGCCGCTGCGGCTTACCACCGCGCTGCTGCCGCATTTCAAGAAGCAGCCCCGCGCCACGGTCATGACCGTTTCCTCCGGCCTGGCCTTCGTGCCGCTCGCCCTCACGCCGACCTACTGCGCCACCAAAGCGGCCATCCATTCCTGGACGCAGTCCCTCCGTTACCAACTGCGCGACACCAATATCGATGTCGTCGAAATCATTCCGCCGTGGGTTCAGACGGAGCTCATGGGTCCGCAGCAGGCCAACGAGCCCCGCGCCATGCCCCTGGCCGACTTCATCGCCGAGACGATGGAGATCCTTCGCACCCAGCCTGACGCCAAAGAGATCTCCGTCCAGCGCGTCTACCCGCTCCGCTTCGCCGCAGAAAAGGGTCAGGCAGCGTACGAGCAGTTTTTTAACATGCTCAACAGCACCCTCCATTGAGTCTTTCCGACGGCGTGATCCGTCCCTTACGGGATCCTGCCGCCATCCCAGTCGCAACCAGAAGGAGACGCATGCCGTCTTCCCGTACGCTCCTGCGCCCGGTTGTTTTTCTGTCTGTTCTTTTCTTCGCCGCTACGCTCGCTGCCCGACTCGGCGCCCAAACGGCCCCCAGCACCGACGCGCCCCCTACCCAGGAGGCACCGCCTCCTCCGCCAGACCAGCCTGCGCCTTCGGCTCAGAGTCAGACCCAGACGGGCATCCCGGTCCCGCCGCCCCCTGCTTACGACAAATCTATCTTCCTGAAGCCGATCCCGGGGCCGGCTCTGGCCTTCCTTACCCAGTTCAACGGGGCCCCTGCCGCCGAAGTCTGGCACGACCGGCAGTTCCGTCACATCGTCGGCGCGAATATCCCCAACTGCGAATTTCACTACGGCCGGGACATGCCCCTTTCCGACGCGCTCGACATGGTCCTCGCCCACTCCCAGATCCCGGTCGAGATTCGAGGCAACCGCTTCGTCCTGATTTCCGGGGAGCGCGGGCCCTATCTCGCCGGCCGCGGATTTCTCTGGATCGACATGCAGGAGGGCATCGTCCTCGGCGGCTTCTACTTCCACCCCACCAACGGCGAGCCGACGCCCTCGCTTGCCGCCTTTTCGCGTCAGCTCAAAACCAGAGACAAGGCCCTCGCCCTGAGCCAGCTGCCGCCGGACTTCGCGCTTGACCTCACCCACTGGTCGGAGGAGTCCCGGCTTCCCGTCCTCAGCACTCGTTATTTCCTCACCGGCAACAACAAGCGCATCCTCCTCGAGCACAGCGAGGACTACTGCTCGCCCGTCGTGGATCCGAACCTGCCGCCGCCCGACGCCTGCGAGCAGATGAATGCCGACGCCGCCGATCTGGACATGGATGCGGCTTACTACCTGGAGCAGGTCGACTACGCCACCAACGCCACGGCCTGGATGATCGAAGGCCAGGATCAGATCGACTGGCTCATCGTCCGCGACCGCACCTGCCGCCTCGGTCCTGACCCGCTGGGCTGCCGGATCCGCATGACCCGCGAGCGCACCCGGGTCATCGTCACGCGCAACCCGATTCCCCATGTTTCCCGGCGTTGATTTCGCGTCATCCTGCGCCAATCCGGGCACAATTGTGATCTGGATCACATACCGCGCGGGCGTTCCTAACCACAATGCTCTGAGGGCCCTGGTTCATTCAACGGCTGGCGGGCCGCCCGTGAGGAACGATGCCCGAGGACTCTGTCGAACTAATCCGTGAACTGGACCGCATTGCTTCCAGGATCGCTGTCCGCAGGGGGACTCCGCTCTTCCGCTCCGGCGACCCGGTCGCGGGCGCGTATGTTGTCCGCTCCGGCGCTATTCGCATGAGCCTTGAGACTCCCCACCCGTTCTATCCGCCCAAGATTCTCGGTCCCGGCGAGGTCGCCGGCCTTCCCGGGACGCTCACCGGCACCTACAGCCTGTCTGCCGACGTGGCGGAAGACGCCGAGCTTGGCTTTGTCCCTGCCTCCCGCGTGGCGGGCCTGCTGGAAGTGTCGCCGCGCCTCTGCATGGCCGCCATGCGCCTGATCAGCCAGGAAATCGCCCGCACGCGCAACGCGCTCAAAGACGCTCCCATCGCCCACGACCTGGAATAGGGCGGCCTTACTCCACTTCCACGAGCCCCGGCAGCACCGCACCCGCGTTGCCAGCCACCAGCCGGGTGAAGGCCAGCGCGTTCAGCGGAGCCTCCGGGCCGATGTAGTATTTGCGCACCTGCGGGCCCGCCCAGCGGACAAAGTTGGCCGCGGGATAGACCGCTCCCGACGTCCCCACCACCAGCATCACCGTGGATCGCGCAATCTCCCGCTCGATCCGCTCCATCTCGAGCGGCATTTCCCCGAACCACACAATGTGCGGGCGGATTCGCCCTCCGCAAACGCATCGGGCAATCGCGTCCTCGCTCTCGTACACCGCCTCGTCGCGAAAGGGTTCCCGGGTGCACCCTCTCGGGAAGTATTCGCAGCGCGATGCGAACAGCTCCCCATGCATGTGCACGACACGCTGCGACCCGGCCCGCTGGTGCAGGTCGTCCACATTTTGCGTGACCAGCAGGAAGCGCTCTCCCAGCTTTTCTTCCAGCTCCGCCAGCGCCCGGTGCGCGGCATTCGGCTCCGCACGCTTCGCCGCCTGCCGCCGCTCGCTGTAGAAGCGCCACACCCGCGCTGGGTCTTCTTCCCACGCTTCCGGCGTCGCCACGTCCTCCACGCGATGCCCTTCCCACAGGCCGCCCTGATCGCGAAAGGTCTTCAGACCGCTCTCCGCGCTTACCCCCGCGCCGGTGAGCACGAAGACACGGTCGTCTGTCCCGATCCGAATCGGGTCCTGGCCCCCGGTCATGTCCATATCTTCACTCTGCGGTCACTGGGCGCGGGGCACGTGGTGGGTCTTCCGCAGATCCCCCCAGTTGAAGTAGCGACCCAGAATCCCCTTGACGATCAAATGATCGGTCGAGGCCGTCGCGCCCCACCCGGCTCCAAAATTGATCTCCCACTTCGGCGACACGAACAGATTGACCACGGGAAAAATCTGATGCTGCTGGTTGTGCAGGTTCACAAAATGCCCGAACTCGCCCCAGTATCCGTAGTATTCGATCCCGAAGTTGTAGCGCGGCGACGGCTGGTACGTGACCGTCGCCGCCGGGCCAAAGGTCATCCCGTGCGGCGACACATCGCGATAGTAGTAGTTCACCTCGGCCTGCGATGTCCCCGGAGGCAGCGATGTCGGATGGATCCCCCAGTTCATGGTCGTGTTCACCGACCAGTACCACTTCCCCACCGTCTGATCGACGATCGGCATGATTTGCCAGGTCCACGACGGGTTTGCGTAGGCTGCCCGCGCATACCCGATCTCATTCGACAGGCTGACGCCCACCGGCCAGTGCCAATCGGGGGGAACCCTCACCCGCGGCCGGATGTGATCGCCCACCCACTGGACGCCGGTTCCGTTCTTCTCCGCGGTGAAGACGTAGAACCCCACCTCCATCCACTTATTGACCCCCTGCGTGAACTCCACGGTCTCATGTTCCTCGCCCTGCGTCGGCTGCATACCGTAATTCAGGCTGGTGCTGCCTTCCACGGTGTAGTTGCTGTGCAGCTCGGTCAGCAGCACTCCCGGCTGCATGGTCTCCGAGGGATACACCTGGATTTCGTAGTTGTCCTGCGCCTGCGCTGGGCGCGCTCCGTAAAAGAGCCCTCCGGCGAGCAGGGACAGCGCGACAGCCCTGGAGCGTTTCTGCAGATGAACCAAAATCCATCTCCTCCGTCGTCGGAAATCACGCATAGTCGAACAGCATCATGAATCCGGAATCCATGTGGTCCTGCTGGTGGCAGTGGAAGAGGGTCTTCCCGGGATGGTTTGCGGTGAAGACCACTTCGGTCTTCGTTCCCGCCTCCGCCAGAACCACGTCTTTTTGGACTCCAGCGGATGGCCGCCCGCCCAGCGCTCTCAGTTCAAAGGTGTGGCGGTGCAGGTGTACCGGGTGAATGTCCTTGCTCCGGTTGTCGATGATCAGCCGGTAGCGCGTGCCCTCGCGCAGAAGAGTGGGCTTCGACTTCGGCCACGACTCCCCGTTGATCGTCCAGTGATCGAAGTCTCCGTATCCTTCGAACTTTGGCACGATGACCAGGGGAATCGGCTCCGCATCCGCATCGCTCCCACCCGCTGCGCGCGGGGCGCCGAATTTCTCATACTGAAAATCGAACGCAGCCGGATCCCGCCACACCGGCGCGCCGCTCCGGTTGGCATATTCCACTACCACGCCCATGCCCGCCCTGCGCAGCGCCGGATCGGTTTCGCCCAGCACCCACACTCCGGGCTGGTCCATCGTGACTACAGCGTCCACCCGCTCGGCCGGTCCCAGCCGGAGGGTCTCCACCAGCGCTGGCGTGGGCACGGGGTTGCCATCCAGCGCCGTCACCTCGAAGCGGTGCCCGGGCAACGCGAGGTGGTGCAGCAGCGTCGCGCTCGCGTTCAGCACATGCAGCAGCACCCGTTCTCCCTGACGCACCCGCAGGGGCTCCCCGGATCCCAGCTTCCGATCGTTGATCGTGGCGTGGCTGTAGACCACTTCCTGGTAGCCTTCGGCGCTGCCCTGCGCGTGGCCATCCCAGTCGTGGAGGGCAAGAAAAATCTCCTGGTCGAATCGCGCCGGCTCGTTCCTGGGATCGATCATCAGGAAGCCGAACTCACCGCTGTAGGTGGAGCGGTTCAGGTGATGGCCGGCGTAAATGTGCGAGTGATACCAGCGGAACCCCGCCGGCTCGGCCCGCCACGTGTAACGCTGCCTTCCGCCATGCGGCGCCGATGCCGGCGATCCTTCCTCGGTCGCACCGTCCTGGTCCGACGGAATATGCAGCCCGTGCCAATGCACGATGTCTTCCACATCCGTATCGTTCACTACATCGATTGTGACTTTCGCTCCTTCTCGAATGCGGATCAACTCCCCCGGCACCTTCCCGTTGAAGGCCGTGGTCTTCACCGTGGTTCCCAGGGCAATTTCCAGATGGAGGGGCGCGATGCGCAGCGTGTAGTCCGCAGGCTCCGCCGCCTGCGCTGCCAGCGGCCAGGAGCGGGCCAGCGGCGACGCGCCTGCCAGCGCACAGACACTCTGCATGAGAAAGGCTCTTCGTTTCACGAATCCAAAGGCAGAATAACCCGGCAGCATGACGAATTCTTCATCGTGGTGCACCTTCCGCTACTCTGATTCCATGCTGCCCGCACGCGACGCCCGGCTCGTCCAGATCGTTGACGCCGCGGTTGCCGATGCCGCCCGCCGGTCCGGCGCTCATCTGCTCTGCGGTCCGGGATGCACGCAATGCTGCATCGGCGTCTTCCCCATCTCCCAACTCGACGCTACGCGTCTCCGCGCCGGCCTCCATGGGCTCCAAGCTACTGATCCCGAGCGAGCGGCCGCTGTCCGCGCCCGCGTCGATCTGTCCGTCGCGCGCCGCGCC
>JBAUGH010000227.1:0-7045 GCA_049679565.1 Acidobacteriaceae bacterium | reverse complement strand
AGCGGTGGCCGCGTCGGGGGAGTTCCAGGCCTTTGCGCGAACGCAGCCGGAGCCGCCTCTGATCCTCGGCGCCGACACCACGGTGGTGGCCCCGGGCGGCCAGATTCTCGGCAAGCCGGAAGACGATGCGGATGCCGCGCGCATGCTGCGCAAGCTGTTTGGCGCGACGCACCAGGTGGTCACCGGGGTTGCGCTGCACGCGCCCACGGAAACGGATCCCATCACCGAGGTCGCCGCCGAGGTCACGTATGTGACCCTGCTCACGCCGACGGAAGAAGAACTGGCCGCGTACATCGCGACGGGTGAGCCGCGGGGCAAGGCGGGCGCTTATGCCATCCAGGGGATGGCGGCGCGGTGGATTCCCCGCATCCACGGCTGCTATTTCAATGTGGTTGGATTGCCGCTGTCGCTGGTGGCCAGCATGATCGAGGGCATCGAGTGGCGGCTAGGGGCGAAAACCGCAGCCCTGGAGTAAGGCAATTCAGCTGGCGCGCGGCTCCTGCGCTTCGTCGGGCTCGCGGGCGCCAATCGGATTCTCCTCTTTGGGAGGAGCTTCCGTCTGACCGGTGACCACCAGCCCGAGCACAATGGCCAGGGTTGCGGCGAGCAGAACGATCTCCATCAGTTTGAGCATCCGAATCCTCTCTGCGCCGTCCAGGCCAGGCCTTGCTTTGCTATATCGTTCGAATCATTTCCGCCAGCAGCGCGGTTCTTGGAATCAGGTCCTTCAGGAACACTGACTCATGGGATGCATGAGCGCCTTCGCCGACTGCACCCATTCCATCTAACGTGGGTACGCCGAGCGCCGCAGTAAAGTTTCCGTCCGATCCTCCGCCGGTAGAGGCTTCCGTCAGTCGAAACCCGAGTTGGGCGGCCAAAGTCGCGGCGCGGTGGAAAAGCGCGACCGTTCCGCGGCTTCGTTCCATGGGCGGACGGTTGATGCCTCCCGCCACATGCAGGACGCAGGCGCGGTCGCGAACGCGCAGACCGCGAAAGCGGCGATCGATGCGCGCGGCATCGGTCATGCGGGCGATGCGCACATCGATCTCGGCCTCCGCCTGGGCTGCGATCACGTTGGTTCGCGTTCCTCCTCGAACGATGCCCGGATTGACGGTCAGCCCTCGATCGGGCTCGGTGAAACTCCGCACTTTCTCCAGTTGCCAGGCCAGCTCGTGGATGGCGCTGTGGCCGCGTTCGAAGTCGACGCCCGCGTGCGAGGCGACGCCCTCGACACGCAGCGTATAGTTTCCGACTCCCTTGCGAGCGGTTTTGTAAGCGCCGGCGGGCGCCTGCGCGGTTTCAAGGACGAAGACGGCGGCGCACTCGCGGGCCAGCTTCTCGATGATGGGCCGCGACGCCGCACTGCCTACTTCCTCATCGCCGCTGAGGAGCAGGATCACCGGCCGCTGGAGGGCGCTGTTCGCGTGCAGGGCTTCGAGCGCGGTGAGCGCCATGGCTACGCCGACTTTCATATCGAGGGTGCCTGGTCCCCAGATTCGACCCTCGGCGGTGCGGAAAGGCATCGTTTTCAGCGTGCCCAGCGGCCACACGGTATCGAGGTGCCCGAGGAGCATGAGCGGTTGGGTGGCGCGTGCTGCGCGGCGGGCCGGACCGAAGCGGACTTCCAGCACATCTCCGGCCTGGCGCTGCCGGTGCCGGCGCACCTTCGCGCCGAGGGCAGCGGCCATTGCGGCCGCCGCATCTGCGCATCGATCCACGGCCGGCTTGTCGTCGCTGGGCGACTCGATTTCGACCAACCGGCGTATCCGGTCGAGCAACGCCTTCTCCAGGCGGGCAACTGCATTTAACGTCCCAGATGGGTCGTAAGATACAGATTTTAATACCTTTGGCATTGGAGGAATCACCTCTGGTACTGTGACTTTGGGGAGGCGCAGTGTGGTTGTTTTGCCACACAACAACTCTTCCGAGCCGGTTGTAGTCTATGTCTTCATCGAGGTTAATGCTTGGCAGAGTCGTCGCATCTGGAAAATACGATTTCCTCTCCAATTGAGTTCTCGGGCGTTGGCCTCCACAGCGGAGCGCCGGTCCGTATGCGGCTGCTGCCATCGCCTGCCGGTTCCGGCGTGGTCTTTCGCCGCACCGATCTGGATGGCTTCGAGATTTCGGCTATCGGCCGCAACGTTGCCAAAGTCAGCTATGCCACGAGCCTGATGCGCCAGGGCGTGCTCATTTCGACGACGGAGCACCTGCTGTCGGCGCTGCTGGGCATGGGCGTCGATAACGTAGTGGTGGAGCTGGATAATCTCGAGCTGCCGATTCTGGACGGGAGCGCGCAGCCTTACATCGAGGCGTTTCGCGAGGTGGGCTTGAAGAGCCAGCGCCGCCGCCGCGAGTATTTGCGGGTGCGGAAGGAAGTCGAAGTTCGGGACGGGGACAAGTTTATCGGCGTTTATCCCGGCGAGGGCTACTCGGTTTCGTACAAGATTGAGTTTCCCGCCCCGATCGGCCGCCAGGGATACGTGGTCGATCTGGCTACGGGCGCGTATGAGCGCGAGATCGCTCCGGCGCGCACATTCGGCTGGCGCGAAGACGAAAAGAAGCTTCGCGACATGGGCCTGATCCGCGGCGCTACGGAAGAAAGCGTGATTGTGCTGTCACGCCAGGGCGTGCTGAACGGCAATCTGCGCTTTCGCGACGAGTTTGCGCGCCACAAAGTGCTGGACCTGATCGGGGACCTGGCGCTGGTGGGTCATCACATTCTCGGCCACGTGGTTGCAGAGCGGGCGGGACACGCGATGCACACCGCGCTGGTTTCGCGGCTGCTGCGCGACCGCTCGGCCTGGGAGCTGGTGACGCTGGGCACGGAGAAATCGCGCTCGAAGGTCAGAACCACACCGGCGCATGCTCCCAGCCTGGTGACAGCGTAGCTCGGCCGCTTTTCACTTTTCCTGAAAAAGAGCAGGGAGCGGCGTCACCGCTTCCCCGCCCTGTTCGACACCGCGTCAGGGATTGCTGACCGCGTCATTGGCCGCTTTGTAGGTGTTTCCGTACAGATACTCGTAATCGTTCCACCCGGTCGCGGCCGGATCTGCCGACTGGTTCGTGATCTCCATGCGCAGGGCATCGTACATGACGCCATTCGGCCGGTTCACCGAGAGGGTGAGGACGTTATCCTGGCCGGGAGGATTGAGCTGGCTGGTATTCCACTGGAAGACGACCCACTGATAGGTGCCGGCGAGACCGCTGCGCACCATGGCATCGCTGGCCTTGATGCCGACTCCATGCCACACGAGGGTGCTGCCGTTGAGGGATGGGATCACATCCGCGGCTGTTGCGGCTAAGGGCACGGACAGCACCACGTATTGCCCCTGCGCCTGCTGCTCCGCCGTGGTGGTGAAGTGAATCTGCCAGGGCGGGGTGTCGGCGGAAACGCTGCTGACATACGACGGCAGGATGTACTTATAGCCGTCGGTGGTATCGTCGCCGGGGTTGTAGATGCCGGCATAGAGGCCGGGATCGAAGGTCTGCCACTGGGTGTAGTTCCACTGGTTGAGGCCGGTGGTGGCGGGCGTTGTTCCTTCCGGGGTTGCATACCAGATCACCGCGCCCTGATTGGCGGCAAAGTCGGCCCAGTAATTCCAGTTGCCCCAGTATTCGCGGTCATCCTGCCCGGCGGCATTGTGGCCGTGAAGATACTCGTGGGCCGACCGGTCGGGGGTGCCGATGGTCCAGAGGGGCGGGGCGGCGGAGAAGTTCTCCGGCGTGAACGTGAGTCCGGAGAGGGTGGTGGTCTGTCCCTGGTTCACCGTCACGTTATCCTGGCGGAGCTCGCCGAGCTGGCCGAGCACGTACGCGGAGAGGCGATAGGTTCCGGGAGCTACGCCTTGAAGATCGACGGCGCCGCCGGGCAGCACGGGCGCCCAGTACTCATGTCCTGCGGCGGTGTACTGGAAATTCGTCTGATTGTCGCTGAGCACAGCCCATGCGGAGCCAATTCCTTTGCCCATGCCGGCTATGCGGCCCACCACGCGTCCTCGTCGCCAGGTGGGCACGTAGCCGTTCTGGAGGAGGGTGGCGTCGGCGTCGTACAGCCCGCGCGCACCGGCTGCCGATACCAGGGCCTGCAGATACATCACGCCGGGCAAACTGTTCGCGTCATTCACCGCATTGAAGTGAAAATAGTAGGGCCCGAAGAGGCGTGTGGTATTCACACCCTGCGGCGGGGTATAGGCGAGATCGTTGTCGAGATGGTTGGACAGGCATTCCATCATGAGGATGTTGTCGGTGAAGATCAGGTCCTGCTTGGACGGGCCGCCGACCAGGGTGTCGGGGCTGGTGACGACCGTCCACGCGCCATACTGGCTGCCGTAGACGCCGTGGGCGAGGTGCAGGTATTCGTAACTGGAGTAGTCATATTTGGTGAAGAACTGGCGGGTGAATCCGTCGGGCACAGGGAGGCCGTGCAGGTCGAGCACCACATTCTGGACCTGACGGCCGGGATCGGTATTGTCGAGCACGCTCGGATCGGGCAAAGGAATATTCTGCACGCCGAGGTTATTGAGCCCCGCATTCACCGCATAGGTATTCGTGAACAGCGACAGGTTGATGCGGAACACATACTGGACCTGGCCGAGGCTGCCGGGAACGTCGGTGGCGGAGTGGTTGGCGACAAAGTACACGTGAAACCCGGTGTCGTGGGGCGCGAGGATGAAGTGCTGCGAGTACGTGAAGGGGTTGGCCGCATTGGAGGCGGTTGTGATCCACCAGTCCAGGTACTGTCCGCCGACCAGGGAATAACCGGCCGTGGTTGTGCCGGCTCCGACGCCGGTGTTGTCCATATAGAGGCCGTCGGGCTGGCCGAACTGGGTGGTGGTGGTATCGACCAGCTCATCGGTGTGTCCGGCGAGATGAACGCTGAAGATATGTCCGGTGGTTGAATTCCAGTCGAGCGAGATAGAGCCGTTGGAAATCTGCCAGTCGCTGGGATTGCTGGTATCGATGGTGAGCTGGGCATGCGAGGTGGCGGCGATGAACAACGCCGCAACCAGGAAGGGCGCGCAGGTAGCCCTGGGCATGGCGGGGGAGCCTCCATGAGCGAGAGCGCCGAGAATGCCTGGTGCAACCGCGAGCCAGGAGAGCGCATTTCCGGTCGCGGTCCGAACGGTAACGCGGCTCAGATGGAGATGTCAATAGGCACTTTATTCCCGTGCTGGATATTAATGGCCAGGCGCGGGCTCGCCGGTCTGGAGAAAGTGCCGGCCGGCCAACGGTGTTCCGGAGGCCAGCACGCGGCGCAGGCTTTCCGGATTGTTCCCACTCGCGTGCTGTGCGGCAGCGAGGAGGCGAACGGCCTGTGCGGGTCCGGCCTCGGGGGGCAGGCGAAAGATCCAGGGGATATTGGTCGAAGTGAGCGCACGGTCGTTGGACAGCGCGACTACCGGGATGAAGAACTTCAGCGACAATTGTTCGGCCAGATGCGCGCAGTCTCGATCGAGGGCGACGACGGCAAGCACATGCCCGTCGCTCAGAGCACGCACCAGCTGGGTGGTGGCCACGCCCCAGTTGCGGCCGGCGCCGTTCCGGCTGGTGTCGACGGCGATCAGCTTCCAGGATCCGCTGCCCAGAGCCGCCTGCACCGGCGCGCTGGCGGCGATCGCGTCCGCCTGCGGTCCGAACAGAACGATCTGTGCCTGACCTGGCGGCAAGCCGGCGCGATGCGGCCCGTTGTACTGCACGCCGTTTTCGCCGACGCGCGCGTAGGGAGCGGATTCCTGTTGCGCCGGGGCAGCCTGGGGCGCGCTCCGCAGCTCGGCCTTTTGCGCTGGGGCCTGCATGGTCGCAACCCGATAGGTGATGACGCCGTTGTGCACCGTTCCCAGGTACATGGGGCTCACGTTCTTATTGTTGGGGTCGAAGACCATGGGTCCGGTGACGCCGTTGTATTGGTACACCTGGTCGAGCGCATCCTGGATGCGCGCGCGGTTCAGGCCCGCCCGGCAAATCGACTGGAGGAGGATGTTCATGGCGTCGTAGGCCAGCGCGGAAAATTGTTCAGGCTTCTCGCCGTAGCGGGCCTGATAGCGCTGCTGGAAGCTGATCCAGCGCGGATCGCTGCGCGTTGGGTCGTAGGGGAACACGGCTTCGAAGCCTTCCGCAGCGGGCCCGGCCTGAGCCAGCAGATCGTCGCCGAGGGTGCGATAGCTGCCGAACACGCGCTGCTTCATGCCCAGCGCGCGCATTTGGGTGAGGATCGCCGCGGTCTCGGCCTCGTCGCCCCAGATCGCGATGGCATCGACGCGGGAGTCGCGGAGGATGCGCAGCTCGCGGGTAAAGTCCGTGTCGCCGGGGCGATATTTCTGTTCGATGACCAGCGGATGGCCCAGGCGGACCGATGCATTGCGAAACTTCTCGGCGGCCATGCGGCCGTAGCGATTGTTCACGCGCAGCAGCGCCGCGCGCTTCAGCCCCAGCTCGGTGAAGATGTGGCGCGCGAGGGTGTAGCTCTGTACGCGATCGTCCTGCAGGTCGGTGAAATACCAGGGAATGTAGGTTTCCGGGACGGTGGGATCGGTGGATGCCGAATTGACGATGGGAAACTCGGCCTTGAGCGCCAGGCGGAGAATCATGTGGGTCGATTCGGAGCTGATCGAACCGAAGATGGCCCAGTCTTTTTCGCCGTAGATCATCTTTACGGCTTCGTCGAGGGGCGCGCCCCAGATCGCCGAATCGGTGGGCCGCTCCTCGCCGCCTTCCGCGCCATACTGCCAGTTGGTGTAGTCGTCGTGGACCATGAGCCGGAACGGCTTCCCGCCATAGCCGCCGCGGGCGTTCGCCTCGTCGATGGCCAGCTGCGCGCCGTCGAGCATGCGCAGCCCGAAGGCCTGGTCCGCCTGCTTCGCAATCGGGCCAAGGAAGCCGATGCGCACTTCGGTGATGCTGGTGGGAGCAGGAATGTCGCGGGCCGCGCCCACATAGAGGTTGGGGTGGGTGTAGTTCTCGTAGTACGGCTGGGCAAAATGGGCGTAGGGCTCGAGGTCTCGCGGCGTTCCCGCGTACGGCTGAACGGTGCGATCCGGCGGAGGCC
>JBAUGH010000226.1:0-2077 GCA_049679565.1 Acidobacteriaceae bacterium | reverse complement strand
GCCCGCGAAACATCCACGCCGCGCCGAACGACCCGCGCGGCCGCGGCGAAAGCGAATGCCGCCGCCGCCGAGCACTCGCGCGCCGTGCTGGATTACCAGAATGCTCTCCAGCTGATGCAGCAGGGCAAGTACGAAAAAGCTCGGGCCGCTTTCGAAAAGCTCTCGCGGGAGTGCCCGCCGGAGGTTCTGGAGCGCTCGCGCATCTATATTGCGGTCTGCGACCGCAACTGCAAGAGCGATGCCCGCGAGTTCGCGACCGCCGAGGAGCAGTACGACTACGCGGTTTCCCTGCTGAACACGGGCTCGTGGGAAGAGGCGCGGGATGAGTTCGAATCGATCCTCTCGTCTTCCCCGGACGCCGACTTCGCCCACTACGGCATGGCGCTGCTGAGCAGCGTGACCGGCCAGGCCGAGGATGCTCTCGACCACCTTGGCAAAGCCATCGAGCTGAACCCCGCGAACCGCATCCAGGCGCGCAGCGATCCCGACTTCGTCGACATGGCCGACGATCCCCGCTTCACCGAATTGCTCTACCCCGAAATGGGTTAAGACCAGCCCTGCGCGGGGGTAAACTCGGAAGGTGGAAGTCGATTCCTGATTCTGTGAGCACCCCAGCTACTCCGCATCCCGTGCCTCCTCCGGGCCTGCGCGTGGTCGCGATGGGCGGAGGAACGGGCCTCTCCACCCTGCTGCGCGGCCTCAAATACCGCGTCCCTCACGGCGCCGGGCTGCTGTCGGTTCCGGTTCGCGCACCCCTGATCGCCGACCTGACCGCGGTGGTCACGGTCACCGACGACGGAGGCTCCAGCGGCCGCCTGCGCCGCGACTTCAACATGCTGCCGCCCGGCGACCTGCGCAACTGCATGGTGGCCCTCTCCGAAGACGAAGGCCTGATCGCCCGTCTCTTCCGCCACCGTTTCCGCAACGGCGGCGACCTGGGTGGGCACAACTTCGGCAACCTGTTCATCGCGGCGCTCAACGAGATGACGGGCGACTTCGCCCAGTCCATCAAGCTGGCGGCCGAAATCCTGGCCACCCGCGGGCATATCCTGCCGGTCACGGCGGCCAACGTCACGCTGGCGGCGCACATGGAGGACGGCTCGATCGTGCGCGGCGAAACCAGCATCACGGCCAGCCGCAGCCGCATCGTGGAGCTGGCGCTGGAGCCGGCCGACGCGCCGCCGACACCGGAGACGCTCAACGCCATCGCGGCCGCCGACCTGATCACGGTCGGACCAGGCTCGCTCTACACCAGCATCGTCACGAACCTGCTGGTGCAGGGGATTCCCGAGGCGCTGGCGGCGGCCCACGGCACACGGGTCTTCATCTGCAACCTGATGACCCAGGCCAACGAGAGCCTGCATCTGACCGCATCGCAGCACATCGAGCGGATCTACGAGCACGCGGGGCGGCCGATCTTCGACTACGCGCTGGTGAACACCGCGCCCGTTTCGCAACATCTGCGCGAC
This sequence comes from Acidobacteriaceae bacterium, assembly GCA_049679565.1. Taxonomy (GTDB): domain Bacteria; phylum Acidobacteriota; class Terriglobia; order Terriglobales; family Acidobacteriaceae; genus Palsa-343. The sequence goes on along the minus strand of JBAUGH010000226.1, from coordinate 608 downwards.
CGCTATGCCGCCCAGGGCGCCGAAACGACCGTCGCGGATGTCGAGCGCATCGAAGCACTCGGCATTCGCTGCGTCACCGGCAACTTCGCAGACGAAGGCGACGTGTTGCGCCACGCCGCGGACCGGGTGACCGACGCGCTGCTCTCGCTGCCCATGCGGGCGATGGCCGCCGCCGGTTGAAGCGCTGCGGGCGCGATCCCTCTCGCTCCAGCCTGCTTTCACAAAAAATTTCCGACCCTCCGAGGCGATGACTTGTTTTCATCGATTTGCCGGAGGGCGCGGGCTCGGCACAGGGGCACGCGATTCGAGCCGAGTCATTTGCGACGCGGCCGGATGTGCGGCACATGTGGCTGCACGTGCGGCAGATGCGGCCGTAAGGGGGGCGATGTGATTCGCAGTGGGGCAGTTCGGGTTCGGCCGCACCTGCGGCAGGTGGGGCTGGATGTGCCGGGGATCCGACCGCACCTGCGACAGGTTCGGCTGGACGTGCGGCAGATGGGGCTGCGGAGCGGAGCCGAGGAGCGAGGCCATGAGGGCGTCCATCGAGCCGGGGGCGGGGGTGCTGGGTTGCGGCGGAGCTTGCCTGGCGTAATGAGAAAAGCCGGCGG
>JBAUGH010000225.1:0-4582 GCA_049679565.1 Acidobacteriaceae bacterium | reverse complement strand
AGCCGGAACAGCTGCGTATGCTCGCCCCGATGGGCCATGAACAAAATCGCGTTCCCATCCGGCATCCACGCTCCCTGCGATTCGCCCCGCTTATCGCTGGCCGGCGAATACGTCAGCTGCCGAGCCGTGTTCGCGTGAATATCCACCAGCCACAAGTGGCTCTTGCCGCCATCCGCCGTCGCGTCCGTAATCTGCACCAGCACGCTCTGCCCATCCGGCGACAGTTTCGGCTGCGCCATCGAGCGCACATGCCGCAAATCTTCGTTGGAAGGGAAGTGATCCTCGCTCGCCCCCCAGGCTGCTGCGCACGCACCCAGACACACCGCGGCCCCTGCCGCCAACCTCGCAAATTTCCGCATGCAGAGAAGAATAGCGCAGCCGCAGGAATCCCCGCGTTTGCGCCGCTACACTGAAATCATGCTTCACCTGGTGACGCCCATCCCTGCCGAGCAAATCCGCCTCATCGTCTTCGACCTCGACGGCACCCTCATCGACTCGCGTCTCGACCTCACGAACTCCATCAACGCCATGCTCGCCGAGTTCGGCCGCCAGCCCCTCCCTGAAGAAATCATCGCCACCTACATCGGCGATGGCGCTGGTATGCTGGTCCGCCGCGCCCTCGGCGACCCCGAGCCCACCCCCGAAGGCGAAGCCCTTGTCGAAAATGCCCTCCAGCACTTCCTCGCCCACTACCGCGAGCACAAACTCGACCATACATATGTCTATCCCGGTGTCTTCGAGTCCCTTGAGGCTCTCCGCGCCACCGCCTCCGGCGCGCCCCGCAAAATGGCCGTCCTCACCAACAAGCCCGTCCGCCCCTCCGTCGATATCTGCGACGGCCTCGGCCTCAGCCCCTACATGTTCCGCATTTACGGCGGCAACAGCTTCGCCACCAAAAAGCCCGACCCCGAAGGCCTCAACACACTCATCCGCGAAGCCGAAATCTCCCCGCGGCAAACTCTCATGATCGGCGACTCGAGCGTCGACATCCTCACCGCCCGCCGCGCCGGCGCCTGGGTCATCGGCTGCCGCTTCGGCCTCTCTTCCCACACCGTCGAGTCCATCCCCTCGGACTGCCTCGTCGACCACGCCTCCGAGTGGGCCGGCGCCCTCGCTCTCGAACGCAAATCGCCTTCGTCCAGCCCCGCCCGCTGATCGGCTACCCTCGGCAACCTGTCATCTCGATCTTCCGGGCAACCCTTTCGCGTGTCTCCCGCGCGGCATCCGCCCGCATCCCACTCTGTGGCACGACTGCACCACCCACGATGGGTTCAAGGAGACACAATGAAACACGCGAAAAAGACAATCGGTTCTTTCCTGGGGTTTGCTCTGAGTCTGGCTTTAAGTCCCGCTTTGATGAGCAGCACCGCCCTCTCCGCTCACGCACAGGAGGGCCCGCCCCCTCCCGGTGACTGGCAGCCCGTAGAGCCGCCTGGCCAGTGGTCGCACGCTTGGCACAGCGGCTTCCATGACGGCATGGTCGCCGCCCGCCACGACATCGACGACCACCGTCCCCCCGATCCGGATCGCCACGACAATTTCCGTCATCCCGATCTGCCCCGCGTCGACCGTCCTGATTTCCGCCAGGGGTTCCGCCGCGGCTACCAGATGGTCTACGACCACTTCGCTCATCGCGATCACGGCGATTACCCAGGCCGCTGACGCTGGCTCGTGATGCGGGCTGACTGACCCGCGCAGCGCCCACCGGGCAGGGAGCCGGTTCGCCCCGGCTCCCGCTTCCTTAGTTGCTTTGCGGGTTCATCCGCCTGCCGTTTCCCGGCCGCGAGCATCCTTTTCACTTCTCAAAGCGCCTTCCCGGAGCTATCCTGCCGCTTCCCCATTGATGGCTGTTGTGCATCAGGAGGTGCCATGAAGTTCCTCCGCTCGGCCGCGTCCGTTCTGCTCAGCTACATCGTGGTCTACGGCATCGTTCTTGTGAGCGATCCCATCATTGCCCACTTCTTTCCCGGTCAGTACGTTCCCGGCAAGATTCCGTCCAACCCACTACTCTGGCTCGGCACCGCCGTCTTCGCCGCCGCTTCCATTCTCGGCGGATGGCTCTGTGTTCGCATCGCTCCCTCGCGGCCCGGCTTCCACCTCTTCGTCCTCTTTCTCGTCGGCGAGATCCTCGGCCTCTGGTTCACCTGGCGCATGTGGACCACCTGGCCCCACTGGTATTCGCTCAGCTGGCTCCTCGTATGGCCCGTCTGCCTCTGGATCGGCAGCCTCGGCCGTCGCTCCGACTAGCGCGAAGAGGCCGAGCGTCCCCATCCCCTAAAATCAAGCTGTGGACTTCCAGCTAGTCAGCGACTACCAGCCCCGCGGCGATCAGGGCCGCGCCATCCAGGAGCTCATCACCGGCATCCACTCCGGCGAGAAGCACCAGGTCCTGCTTGGTGTTACCGGCTCCGGCAAGACCTTCACCATGGCGAAGATGATCGAGCAACTCAACCGCCCCGCGCTGGTCCTCGCCCACAACAAGACCCTCGCCGCCCAGCTCTTCCACGAGTTCAAACAGTTCTTCCCCCACAACGCCGTCGAATACTTTGTGTCGTATTACGACTATTACCAGCCGGAAGCCTACATCCCCGCCGGCGACCTCTACATCGAGAAAGAAGCCACCATCAACGAGGAGCTGGACAAGCTCCGCCTCTCTGCCACCCGCTCCCTTTTCGAGCGCCGCGACGCCATCATCGTCGCTTCCGTCTCCTGCATCTACGGCCTCGGCTCGCCCGAGGCCTACTACGGCATGCTGCTCCTGCTCGAAAAAGGCCAGCGCATCCGCCGCGAAGACATCGTCCGCCGCCTCGTCGAAATCCTCTACGAGCGCAACGACGCCGACTTCCGCCGCGGCACCTTCCGCGTCCGCGGCGACGTCATCGAGGTCTATCCCACCTACGACGAAAATGCCTACCGCATCGAGCTCTTCGGCGATGAAATCGATTCGCTCTCTCAGATCGACCCGCTCTTCGGCACAGTGAAACAGAAGTACGCGCGCCTCCCCATTTACCCCAAAAGCCACTACGTCGTTCAGCCCGAGCGAAAAAAGACCGCCATCGAGAGCATCCTCGACGAGCTGGCCTGGTGGGAGAAAGAGCTCGAGAACCAGGGCCGCATGGTCGAATCTCAGCGCGTCCACCAGCGCACCCGCTTCGATCTCGAGATGATCAAGTCCGTCGGCTACTGCCACGGCATCGAGAACTACTCCCGCCACTTCTCCGGTCGCCTCCCCGGCGAGCCGCCGCCTACCCTCCTCGATTATTTTCCCCGCGACTACATGCTCTTGATCGACGAATCCCACGTCACCGTTCCTCAGCTCCACGGCATGTGGCACGGCGACCGCTCCCGCAAGCAGAACCTCGTCGATTACGGCTTCCGCCTGCCCTCCGCCATGGACAACCGTCCGCTGAAGTTCGAAGAGTTCGAGGCCCGCACCAATCAAATCGTCTACGTCTCCGCCACGCCCGGCCCTTACGAGCTCACCAAATCCGCCGGCGTGGTCGTCGAGCAAATCATTCGCCCCACCGGTCTCGTCGATCCCGAAGTCGAAATCCGCCCCGTCCGCGGCCAGATCGACGACCTCCTCCACGAGATCCGCGATCGGGCCCAAAAAGGCGAGCGCGTCCTCGTTACCACTCTCACCAAGCGCATGGCCGAGGACCTCGCCGGGTATTACTCCGAAGTCGGCGTGCGCTGCCGCTACATGCACTCCGAAATCGAAACCCTCGAGCGCGTCAAGCTCCTCCGCGACCTGCGCAAAGGCGAGTACGATGTCCTCATCGGCATCAACCTCCTCCGCGAAGGCCTCGACCTCCCCGAAGTCTCCCTCGTGGCCATCCTCGATGCCGACAAGGAAGGCTTCCTCCGCTCCTCCGGCTCGCTCATCCAGACCATCGGCCGCGCCGCCCGCCATCTCCACGGCCGCGCCATCCTCTACGCCGACAAAATGACCGACTCCATGAAGCAGGCCATCGGCGAAACCGACCGCCGCCGCACCGTCCAGCGTGCTTATAACGAGGACAACGGCATCGTGCCGCGGTCCATCATCAGCCACATCGATATGTCGCTCGCGAAGATCCTTCAGGCCGAGTACGCGGACCTCGCCGAAGAATCCGAAGAAATGCCGGAATTCCAGTCCCAACAGGACCTCGATGCCTACATCGGAAAACTCGAATCCGACATGCGCGAAGCAGCCAAACGCTTCGAATTCGAGAAAGCCGCCAAACTCCGCGACACCATCAAAGACCTTCGGACGAAGGAGTTCTTATTCAGCTAAGAGTTGTCATCCAGGACGAAGCGCCGCACCGCCCTTCTGAGCAAGGCGAAGGGCACGAAGGACCTTGTGTTGCCGCGGCCCTTCGTCGTGTGCAGCGAACCGCGGTAGAAGAGCTGGGCTTCAGCCCCGCGTAACAGCGTCAGGTGAAAAGAGGGCTTTAGCCCCGGGCCCTCGCATCCTTGCGAAACACCAGGAACAACGGAACCCCCGCCAGAATCACCGCCGTCCCGATCAGAGAATTCTTCAGATTCTCCGCATACGAATAAGCCAGCAGCACCGCCGCCGCTCCCACAAACAGAGCCGGAA
>JBAUGH010000224.1:0-13160 GCA_049679565.1 Acidobacteriaceae bacterium | reverse complement strand
CCGCAGCAGGCTGCCCGCTCGCGTTCTGCGACGGATCCGCGGCAGCGGTTGCAGCCGCTCCGGCACTTCCGGGGGAAGCGTCCTGAACCTTTTCGGAACTCGCCGCGCCGATGGAAGCCAGGGCTGCGATCGACCGATCCACAGAATGATCCGGCGGTGTCGAAGCCGGTTGCGCATTGGAGGCAGAAGCGGCGATGGCGGCGGCGTTGAGGATGGATGACTCGGAGTTGCCCGCCATCGCATCGTCCGTCGTATGAAGCGTTGATCCAGCGGTTGCTGCAGCATCCGCGCGAATTGCCAGCACTGCCGATGCTGTCTGTGCCGGAGTCATGGGTTCCGCGTTGACGCGCCCACGGCCCGCTACAACAGGATTCCCCGCCTGGCCCTGAGAAGGTTGCGTGCTCACTTGCTTCGCTGGATCGGCGTTGCTCGTTGCGCTCTGCGGTGCATCCGGTCCTGACTTCTGTGGCTCCGGAGAGATGAGCGTTCCGCCTTGCGAGGAAGCCGTCTCTGCGGGAGGCGCTTCAATCGTCATCGATGTGGTTGGCGGGATCGCTGTCGCAACGGTTGCGGAATCGATCGTGGTTGAATGGAGAGCGACATACGCAGAACCGCTGCCCTGGCCGCTCATCGGGCTGTTCAGTGGCGCCGCGTTCGGCGGCGGCAGGGCCACGCCAGTGTTCAGCGACAACGTGGCGGTCGGCACTTGAACCGCAGCCGCCGGCGGGACCCAGCTGGGCGATGAATCCGATTTTCCCTGGACGCGCCCTGGGCTCCGCAGTGCGCTCTGCTCAGTTACCGCGCTCATGATTCTCTGTGCCAGAATCGCCGTCCCGGTTACGCCGCTTCCCCCCGGGGAAAACGCGGCCGGCGGAGGAAGCAAATTCTGCGAAGCCGTTGTGCCATTGGCCTGAGTAGCCGAAGCTTCGCCCGCCGTGTTCTGTTCGGTCTCCTGGCCGCCGTTCGTCGCCGGACTCGGTGAGTCCTGTGCAGTTGCCGTAGTGAAGGCTTCGCGGCTCGATCCTGGCGTCGCAGCCACACCCGTCGTACTCGCGAGGACCATCCAGAACGAAGCGCCGAGGGTCGAAGCCTCGTGCAGCACTGGATTGGCGATCCCTGGATTCGTGGTGGTCTGCATGGCAACTCGCACACCCCCATTTGTGCACGCGACGCACCACGATTCAGTGGTCAGCTCTGTGTCGAGCCGCCCAGGTCGCTCATTGATTTTTAAGGAGTTATTCGTTTCCCTGGAAATCGGCGACCAAATTCACCGGAACCATCGGCAATCGTTGCCGCGTTGTACTCGGCAAGCTTTGCCGAGTTCGCGCCGGATCGGCAGATGGGAAGCCGATGATCCTCCGACCGGCGGCCGACTGTGAAGGATAAAAATCGTGCGGTGAGAAGCGGCGTCAGCCACGCTGGTGGCGCGCACCGAAGAGATCGTCCAGGGTCTTCTGCTGCGCCTTCACCTGCTGCAGTTCGTAACCGTCCTGGTGGCGCGCTTCCAAATCGCTGAGCATTTGGCGCTTGCGGTGCGCCGTCTGATAACGCTGCATCTGCTCGGCACTCTGTTCCTCGAGCTTCTGCAGGGTTGCCAGCAGCGTTTTCTTTTTCTCGATGGAGACATCGGCCGCGCGCAGCATGGACTGCAGGTGTGCCGCCGGCAGCGGTTGCTGCATCGCTGTCTCACGCGCCTGCTGGGCAATCGCAATCTCCAGCGTCGCCTGCTCGACGGAGCGGCGCACCCCGGCCACTTCGAGTTGCACCTTACGGAGTTCCAGTTCTTCCTGGTGCTCCACGCTTTCGCGGAAGCGCAGGATTGAGGCAAGGGGGAAGCGGAAGCCCATGTTTACGCTATCCGACCAGCGTCATAAGCTGGGCCACCGCGTCGGAGTAGCGGCAAAGCAACTCGGGCCGCTGCTGCAGGAATGCGTGCAGGGCGGGCAGGTTGTCAATTGCGCTGTCCAGGACCGGATCGGTGCCCCGGTGATACGCGCCAATGCGTATCAGATCTTCGGACTTCGCATAGGCGGCCATCAGCATGCGCAGCGCTTTCGCTTTGGCCAGGTGCTCTTCCGTCACCAGGCTGGACATCAACCGGCTGAGGCTCTCGAGGATCGAGATGGGGGGATAATGACTGCGCAACGCCAGGTTGCGATCCAGCACAATGTGCCCGTCGAGCAGCGAGCGCACCGTGTCCACCACCGGATCCTGCTGGTCGTCGCCTTCCATCAATACGGTATAAAAAGCCGTCATACTGCCTGCGGAGAAATTCCCGGCGCGTTCCACCAGCCGCGCAAGCATGTTCAGCACCGACGGAGTATAGCCCTTGGCGGTTGGTGGCTCTCCGGCTGCCAGCCCGATTTCCCGCTGGGCCATGGCGAAGCGGGTCAGCGAGTCGACGATCAGAAGAACGTTCTTGCCGAGGCTGGCAAAGTATTCCGCAACCGCGGTGGCCGCGAGTGCGGCCCGCAGCCGCAGCAACGGCGACTGATCGGACGTCGAAACGACCACAACCGCGCGCCGCAGTCCCTCTTCGCCGAGCACTTCCAGGAACTCGCCTACTTCGCGGCCGCGCTCGCCCACCAGCGCCAGAATGGTGAGGTCGGCGGAGGTGCCCCGCGCCATCATACCGATCAGCGTGCTCTTGCCCACGCCGCTTCCCCCGAATATGCCGAGCCGCTGTCCCCTCCCGCAGGTGAGGAAACCATCGATGGCGCGGATTCCACAACTCAGCGGCTCACGGATCGGCACGCGATCGAGAGGCAGGGGCGCCGAACCGTCAATGGTCACGGTATGCGTAGCGCGATACTCCCCTTTTCCATCCAGCGGACTCCCCGTCGTGTCGATCACGCGTCCCAGCAATCCCGGGCCGACCCGAATCGATGGGCGCGCGCCCCAGGTGACAATCTCATCCCCAAAGCGGATGCCCTGCGGCTGGTCGGCCGTCATCGACAGCATCGTCGATCCGCGAAAACCGATGATCTCGCCGGGATAGATCCTGCCGCCATCGCCCTTGATCTCGCACGACTCCCCCACGAAGCAAAAGGGCCCGTCGGACTCCACCAGATTGCCGACCACCTGGTTGACATGGCCTTTCCAGCGCAGGGTCGAGCCGGTTTCCAGGTGGTGTTCGTAGGGTGCCAGCAGCGCGCGGCTCATCGCTTCGCAGGCCTCAGTGCGAGCAGATCGAAGAAACCCTGTTCAACTTCCTTCAACTGCGAGTCCAGCCCGAAATTCGCCGATCCCAGTTCGGTTTCGAGCATGCAGTCCTGATCGGTGAGCTGCGGATCTTCCGTGACCGCGATGCGCGCCGTTGCCGGATCCGCGGCGAAATGCCGCTTCCAGGCCGAGACCCGATCCGGGTGCACGCGCACCGCGATGCTCGAATCGTCGCGCATCCGTTCCACCGCCATACGCACCAGCGTCGCTACCAGCATGGGGTCAACCTGGGCTTCACGATGGAGTATTTTTGCCGCGATTGACAGGGAGAGTTGCACCACTTCGCCTTCGACGCGCGCGAAATAGTCGTTGCGCTCTTCAGCAAACTGCGCCAGCGCAGCGTTGAGAGCATGCCGCGCGGAGGAAAGCTTCTGTTCGTATTCCTGGCGGAGCTTCTGCTCGGCCTGGGCGGCGGCTTCAGCGCGCTCTTTCACAATGCGGGCGGACAATTCAGCTTCCGTCAGCTCGCCCTCCGTTGCGCGCCGGCTCTTTGCGCTTCCGCGAGAGTCTGCGTCGGCTTCCATCGCGTCATTCAGCGGGTGCCCTGCGATGTCGCGGTACTCCAGCGACGCGACCGGAGCCGCGAAGGGTCCGCCGTATTCAGCACTAGAGGACATACTCGTCTTCTCCCTCGCTCTTCAGCACGATCTTGCCTTCCGCTTCAAGCTTGCGGGCGATGGCCACAATCTCTCCCTGCGCTTTCGCCACATCCTTGCTGCGCACCGGGCCCATAACTTCCGAATCCTCCTTCATCATCTCGACCGCGCGCGACGACATAGTCCGATAGAAATGGCTGCGCAGATCTTCGCTTGCCCCCTTCAGAGCGACCATCAGCGTCTTCTTGTCGATGGAATTCATCAGTTCCCGCATTTCCTGTTCCGGCACCTCGAGGAAATTCTCAAAGGTGAACATCAGGTCGCGGATGCTGATCGCCAGCTTGGGATCCTCACGCTCGATGTTCTCCAGGATTTCCCGGGAGCTCAGCGGATCGAGCCGGTTCATTAATTCTGCGATATTGCGAAAGCCGGTATCGCTCCTGCGCGTCTGGTCGCCCACCGAGCGCAGCCGCCGGCTGAGCACAGTTGAGACCTTCGCGGCCACGTCAGGCGAGAATTGCCCCAGGTTCGCAAGCCGCCGAACGCAGTCGGCGCGCGCCTCGGGCTCCAGTTTCATAAGCAGGGCCGATGCCTGCTTCGCATCCAGATGGCTGAGGATGAGCGCTTTTGTCTGCGAGTGCTCTCCAACGAGAAAGCGGGCCAGCTGCTGGGGATCGGCTTTCTTGAGCGAATCGATGCGGAAAGATCGGGAATCATCGGGACGGGTAAGCCGCTCGACCATACTCTTGGCGCCGTTCTCACCGAAGGCCGTCACCAGCAGGCGTACCGCGACGTCCTGGCCGCCCACCGCGATGAATTCCTGCGCGGTCATCATCTGCTGGTATTCCTCCAGCACCTGCAGCGTCGCTTCCAGCGGCACCTGTCCCAGGTTGGCGACTTCCTCAGCTACGCGCTCCAGATCGTCGGGCGGCAGGTTGCGCAGAATGGGCGCAGCCGCATCTTCGCCGAGCAGCGTCAGCAGAATCGCCGCCTTGCGCGTGCCGGAAAACGACATGCATTCCGCAACGCTCATGACGGCTCCTCACGCAGCCAGGCCTGGACCGCGCGCGCCGTGTGCACCGGCTTTTGCCGAATCATCTCCGCCGTTTGTTCCTTCAGCAGAGCCGCGCGCGCCCGTCCTCCCCCCGTCAGTTCCGGTGTGTGCACCGCCCCACCCTCCCCCTGCGGTGCTTCCAGAGCGGCCTCCGCGCGCGCCGGCAACTGCACGGTCGCCAGGACATGCTTCTGCACCGGCCGCAGGAGGAACAGGTAAGCCAGAAGGAACAAGAGCAGCAGCGAAGCGGGCCGCAGGATCGAGGAGTAATCCAGAACCGTCTTCTGCACTTTGGCCGTCCACGTTGGCGGCGCAAAGTCGGTGGTGATCACATCTGTGTCGAAAGGCATGTCCTGCACGCTGATCGTGTCGCCCCGTTTCGCATCGAAGCCGATCGCCGCGCCTGCCAGATCGCGGATTTCATCCAGCTCCTGCTGCGAACGCTTGTGGCGGGTGAATTCCACCTTGCCATGGCTGATGGTGCGCACGAGCTCGTCGTCGACCAGAATTGCCGCTGTGATCCTCTGAATGCGTCCTGCCGGCGTGATGGTGTGCAGGGTGGTTTTGTTCACGCCGTACTGCGCATTCTCGGTGGTCGATTTCTGCGTCGCAACCGGGCTGGCAGGCTTGTCCTTTCCGGTCGCTACATTGCTGACCGTGCCCGGCACGCCGGCGGGGACGGTGCTGCCGCCGGATTCCTGATCCGATTTCTGCTCGCTCAGCAGCGCGCTCACCGACGGATCGTATTTCTCGTCGCTTTCATCGGTGGTCGACGGATCGTACTGCACGTTCACATTGGCCCTGATCTTGCCCACCCCTACCACAGGCTCCAGCGTGCTCAGCAGCCGGTCGCTCAGCGTCATTCCCTGCCCTGCCGCCGGATCCCCCGCGTTCTGTTGCCCCAGCCCGAATTCCTGATCCGTATCGGCGTCCACAATCGAGACGTCCTGTGGCTTCAGCTCATCGACCGCGCCTGCCACCAGATTTGAGATGGCCAGCACGGCGTCTTTCGACAGCACCCCACGCCGCAACTTCAGAACGACCGAAGCCTTGGCCGCCCGCTGCTGGTCGAGGAAAACAGAATCGCTCGACATCACCAGATGCACCCGCGCGCTCTCCACATCGGCCAGCGTCTCAATCGATCGCTCCAGCTCGCCTTCGAGGGCTCGCTGATAGGTCACTTTCTCATCGAACTCTGTCTGGCCCCACGACATCTTGTCGAACAACTCGAAGCCCATGTGTCCGCTGTGCGGCTGCCCCTGGGCAGCCGTCTGCATGCGCGCCGCGTCCAGCTTGTCGGCGGGCACGCTGATGGTTTTGCCGTCCGCGCTCGTCTGATGGGGAATCCCCTGAGCGTCGAGCTGCGCGGTCAGCGACTGCGCGTCCGCCGGCTCCAGATCCGAAAACAGTGGCTTATAGTCGGGCGTTCCGATCAGCCGGACGAAAAGGGTGAGGAGCAGGATGGTGGCCATCGCTCCGCCCGCCAGCAGTGCCTTTTGGCTCCCGCTGCGCGTGGCCCAGAATTGCTTTGCCTGATCGGCCGTGTTGGATAAACCTGGCATGAGCGCTCAATCCTAGAACTGCATTTTCTCGATGTCCTGGTACGCGCTGACGATCTTGTTCCGCACCTGCATCATCAGCTGAAAACTTACGTCCGCCTTCTCCACGGCAATCATGACGCTGTTCATGTCACCGCCGTGGCCTTCCAGCAGATTCGTCACCTGCGCGGCCGCCGAATCGTTGGTATGATTCACCGCACCGACCGCGCTCTGCAGCACATCGCTGAAGCTGGCCCCTCCGCTGAGATCGCCGCCGCTGTCCACCGGCGCGGTGTCCGGAATGTGTGTACTGGTGAGATTGCCGGGAATGATCGTGTTCATCGTTCCGCTCCTATGTCGTCTTCAGGATGTCCAGCGACTCCTGCAACATCTGTTTGGCCGCCCCGATGGCCGACGCGTTCAGCTGGTACGCCCGCGTCGCATCCATCAGATCCACCATTTCGCTTACCGGGTTGATCGCCGGATAGGCGACATATCCTTTCGCGTCCGCGTCCGGATTTCCCGGCTCGTAGCGCATCACCGGCGGCGTCGTATCATTCACCACCTGGCTGATCGATACCGAACCCGCGGGCTCATCGGTCGACCCCATCCCGTTGAAGACCGTCTGGAACGGAGAGGCGTTCGCCGCGCTGAAGACCACTTCCTTGCGCACGTACGGCCCACCGTTCTGGGTATGCGTGGTTTCGGCGTTCGCCAGATTGGCCGAGGTCACCTCCGCCCGCTCTCGTTCTGCCGACAGCGCCGAGGCGCTGATGGCCATCATCCCGAAGAGTCCCATGTGTCCCCTCCTATTCCTTGATCGCCGTGAGCAGCTCGTGGAACTGTTCCTTGATCAGCTGCACTCCCAGCTGGTATTGCAGCTGGGTTTCCGACAGCACCATGCTTTCGCGATCGACATTCACGTTGTTCCCGTCCGGCCGCTCCGGCAGTCCTTCCACATCCAGGCTGGCAGGCGCCAGCTGCGGCCCGCCGTCGCCCGGGCTCATCACCTGTTCCATGGCCTGCTGAAAGTTGACGTCCCGCGTCTGATAGCCGGGGGTATCGACGTTCGCCATGTTGGCCGCCACGATCTGCTGGCGGTCCGTGGTCACCTGCAGATATCCCTGCAGGAGCTGCAGTAAGTTCGAGGCCATCTATGCGTACCTCCGGGGTGGCAGCCCGTATTCCCGAATCTTGTTGCGCAGCGTTCTCAGACTGATGCCGAGCATCTCCGCTGCATGCGTGCGGTTGCCGTCCGTCAAGGCCAAAGTGTTTTCGAGGTGCAGCTTTTCAAGTTCCCGGATCGGTGTGCCCGCGGCCGCCGGCATCGCAATCCTGCCCGCGCTGGAACCCCCGCGCCGAACTCCCGGCGGGTCGCTGCAGAGCGGCCGGGTTGTCGTGCCGGCGCTCTGAAACTCGGCATCGAAACACCGCGCGTCGATATCCAGCGTCCCGCTCAGAGTCATGACGCGACGCATGAAATTCGCCAGCTCCCGCACGTTGCCCGGCCAGTCATGGGCCTGCAGGCGGTTGAGAAACTCCGGAGCCAGGTGAGGAATCCCGAGCCGCAGCTGAGCCGCAAACTGTTCCGCAAAATGACGCGCCAGCACGGGAAGATCGTCGCGCCGCTCCCGCAAGGGCGGCAGCGACAACGGAATCACGTTGAGCCGATAGTACAAGTCCGCTCGGAACTGGCCGCGTTCGACCATCCCTGCCAGCGAAACATTGGTGGTCGCGATGACCCGGATATCGACCCGCACGGAGTGGCCCTCGCCCAGGCGCTGGAACTCACGCTCCTGCAGCGCCCGCAGCAGCTTGGGTTGCAGGTTCAGCGGCATTTCTCCGATTTCATCGAGCAGAAGGGTTCCACCGTCGGCGGCTTCGAATTTCCCTGGCCTCGCCCCGACGGCTCCGGTAAAGGCTCCGCGCCCGTGACCGAACAGTTCGCTTTCCAGCAAAGCTTCGGGCAGCGCTGCGCAGTTCACCGCTACGAAGGGCTTGTGGCTGCGCGCGCTGGCCTCGTGAATGAACCGCGCCAACAACTCCTTGCCCGTTCCGCTCTCCGCTTCAATCAGGACGTCGGCGCCGGTGCTGGCCGCTGCGCGCGCCCTCTGCAGCGCACGCAGCAACACGGGCGAACGTCCAACAATGTCTCCGGCATCGGCGGCGCCTGCCCCGGGATCGTGCGGCTCGGGCTCGGGCATGGCCTGCTGCGCCCTCTGCATCACCTGCGCCGCCACGGCCTGCAGATGATCGAAGGAGATCGGCTTGGTCAGATAATCGAGCGCCCCGTCTCGCATGGCCTTGACCGCATCGGGCACCGATCCGTAGGCCGTGAGCAAAATGACGGCGGTAGTCGGCGAAGCCTTGCGCGCAGACCGCATCACTTCCAGCCCCGACCCATCCGGCATGCGGATGTCGGTCACGATGAGGTCGAAGTCCCGCTTTTCCAGCCGGCGAATCGCGTCGACGACGCCCGAGGCCGTTTCCACCTGCCACGCGTGGCGGAGAAAATTGGCCCGCAGCGCCGTGCGGATGCCCGGCTCGTCGTCCACCACCATCACCGAGCTTTGTGTCTCACCTGTCATATCGCCGGAAACTCCAGTTGAAATTCACTGCCCTGTCCGACCTGGCTCGACGCGCAAATTGTGCCACTATGCTGGGCCATCAGTTGCCGGCAGACGGCCAGCCCCAGACCCGGGGTCGCGCCGTTGACGCTGTAACCCGCTTCGAACAGGTGCTCCATCGCTTCTCCGGCGATCCCGCAGCCGGTATCACGAACCGCGACCACCGCTCGTGCTCCGCCGGACCGGCAGGTGCGGCGCAGGGTCACCTCCACGCGTCCCATCTGAGGCGTGTGGCGGATTGCATTTCGGGCCAGGTTCAGCAGAATCTGACGGATTGCATCCTCGTTACCCTGCACCCGGAGACTCTCTTCCGGCCCGATCAGCCGCAGAATCACCCCTGCCTGATCGGCGATGGGCTGCACAAAAGCAACGCCGCTTTCCACGCATGCGGCCAGATCCAGAGACGTCATCGACAGGGTGCCCGTGCTGTACAGGCTGAGAACGTTGTTCACCGTGCCGGACAGCGTGCGAATGCCGGCGCGCAGATGCGCCACCCACGGCGCGGTGCCTTCGTCGCCCTGCTCTGCGATGAGACCCGCAAACAGTTCCAGGCTGGCTAACGGATTTCTAATCTCATGCGCCAGAATGGTGGAGATCTCCGCCAGCACGGTGGCCCGCCGCGCTTTTTCGCGCTCCTGCTCTGCCTGCTTCTGCGCTGTAATGTCGCGCAAAATCCAAATGCTGCGCAGCGAGGCGGCGGGAGCTGCCGCTGGGCCGAAGCTCAGGGTCCGGCGGCCGATCGCCAGCCAGCGCTTTCCCGCTTTCGCAGCCAGGCACGCTTCACTATCCGCGTTTTCCGACGCAGCGGCCATCTGCTCAAAATCGATCCCGGTTTGGCGCGCAAGGTCCGCCAGCGTTCGTGACCGCCCGCTGCAGGCTCCCAACAGGCGCCGGCCTTCGGGATTGATGCGCACAACGGTTGCGCCCTTATCCAGCACAAGCACGCCGCAGGGCATCGAGTCGATGATCTGCTCGAGCGTCGCCCGCATGCGGTCGTTGTCTTCGATACTGCGCGTCAGCTCCGCGTTACGCTTCGCGAGCTCTCCGGTGAGCTGCGCAACTTCCTGTTGCAGATCGCGGTAGGACGCCTCGAGCAGCGCCGAAGCGGAGATGAATTCGGAAAACGCACGGGCGAGCTGGCGCGGATTCTCGAAACCGGCGAGAGGAGCACCGTTGATTGGAACAGGATGAGAACTCGGCAGCATTTGCCTATCTCTTATGCACGAGGCGTGCCAAATCGAAACAGGCGGTGCCGATTTGGGTCGTGACCTATAAAAAGATGTGCTCGGCCTTGATTTCCCGCTCCCCGTCAACCAGAATGGTGGCCCGCTCGATCACGTTGCGCAGTTCGCGCACGTTCCCCGGCCAGTGGTGCTGGCGGAGAATCTCGAGGGCCGCCCGGCTTACCCCCATCCCCGGATGAAACCGAACCGCAAAGGCGGTCGCCAGTTCCTCCAGGTCGTCCATGCGCTCGCGCAGCGGTGCCAAATGGATGGGAAACACGGCCAGCCGGTAATAAAGGTCCTCGCGAAACTCCTGCTGCGTCACTTTCTTTTTGAGGTCCGCGTTGGTAGCTGCTACTACCCGGACATCGACCTTTAAGTTGTCGTTGCCGCCCAGGCGCTGCACTTCGCCCTGCTCCAGGAAGCGGAGGATCTTGCTCTGCAGCGAGAGCGGCATGTCTCCGATCTCGTCCAGGAAGAGCGTGCCCCCATGCGCCGCGTGGATGCGGCCGATCCGCGACTGCACCGCGCCGGTGAACGATCCCTTGGTGTAGCCAAACAGCTCGGCTTCCAGCAGGGTTTCCGGAATGGCCGCACAGTTCACCACTACAAACGGCTGGTTTCGGCGGGGGCTCACCAGGTGAATTTCCTGCGCCAGCAAATCCTTGCCGGTGCCGCTTTCTCCGGTGATCAGCACTGTCGTGGTACGGGGAGCCACCCGGCGCGTGACCGCGTACATACGCTGCATCGGCTCGGAATCCCCGATCATGCTCCGCAGTCGAATGTGTCCTTCCGCGGTGCTCCGCGGCGTTTCGACCACCACCGCAGGGACGCTTGCCGCAGTTTCGGTTCCGGCGCGATTGACCACGTCTGCCAGCCATGAGGAAACCGGCGTCGGCGAGGCACTCCCCATCAGCAACTGGCCCGTGTGCGAGTTCAGCATCATCACCTGCGTGCCCGGAAATCGGTCCCGAATGATCGCGTTGAATCCGTTCGGCTCCAGATCGGGGAGCTGCGGATCGAGCAGCAACACCCCGTCCTGGGTTCCATGTCTCCGCAGCAGTTCCAGCGCTCCCGCCCCGCTGATGGCCTGCACAACATTCCAGCGCGGTAATTGCAGCTTCTCCTGCAGGTCCTGTCGCAAGCGGGCGTTTGGGCTCACCACAAAGACGTCGATGGGCAGGCGATCCTGGTAGCGTTCAGATGAGACAACGGAAGTAGCCATAGCATTCCCCACGTGGTGCGTCGCATGAGAGTTGAATGAGAAACTCGGACCTCAGCAGCAAAAGAGGTCGTGGACGTTCAGATGAACTGCAGCTTCTGCCGCCGCGTTTGGGTCGCGTGAAGCGAGCCGCAGCCAGGAATTACCGTGCGCCAAAGCGCTTGTGGGTTGAGTGAGAGAACGGTGGCCAAAGCGAGCGATCGACTCAGTGCATGGCTTGCAAGCCTCTGTGTGACAGCCCTGTTTCCCGGACGGTGCCGTCGGAAATCGCAACCGGCAGCGCCAGTGAAACACGAAACGGATCTTCGACTGCGGCATACCGGCCGTTCTGGCTGAGGATATTCGCCTCGGCAACCGCCAGGCTCAGCCGGTCCGAGGAATCCATCCGCTTGTCGTGCGGGTGCGCGTTTTCGCACGTGAGCTCCAAATACCCGTCGCTCCTCACAGCGCGCAATTCGATCACATCCCCGCTGATGGAAACAGCTCCTGCCAGCTTCAGCACTGCCGCCAGAGCGCGCTCGGTCCGCCCCGCGTCCCCCCAGACCACGGTCCTCCCCTCCGGGCGAGCGGCAGCGATCCCGATCCCCGCGTTGCAGAGCATCCGCCGCTGATCCTCAACGAGCGGCGTCAGCAGTTCCCACAGATCGAACCGCACTCGCTGCGCTTCAATCAGCTGTGTTTCCACCAGATCCTGCAGCGAGGAGAACATCCCACAGGTCCGGGCCACCTGGCGAGTGGAAATCTCGAGATACCGGCGCTGATCGATTCCCGCGTTGGGCAGCGTCAGCACCTCCATCGCCGAGCGCAGGATCGTCAGAGGCTGGGCCATGGCATGCAGCCCATTGACCAGATCTGCGTAGAAACGCGCGCGTTCGGGATCCGCGGCCTCGGCTGCGGCGACTGAGCCCGCGCTACGCATCGGCATCCCGCAGCTCGTACCCGAATCCCCGGATGGTGTGCATCAGCCGCCGCTCCCCCGGTCGATCTACCTTATCCCGCACATATTTCATGTAGACGTCCACGATATTCGTCGAAGGCTCGGCGGGCATATTCCACACCTCCTGCAGAAGGGTCGCCCGCGACACCGGATGCCCGGCGTTGCGCATCATCACTTCGAGAATCGCGAATTCCCGCGGCGTCAGATCGATGCGCCGCCCGCCGCGCTCCACTCGCCGTTCATTCCGCATCAGGGTCAGATCGCCCAGCTGCGAGCAATTTGGAACCATCCCCGAATTGCGGCGCAGCAATGCCTGCACCCGGGCCAGCAGCTCGGCCAGTGAAAACGGTTTCGTCAGGCAGTCGTCCGCCCCGCTCTGGAAGGCGTTTACCTTGTCTTCCACCTGGCTGCGCGCGGTCAGCACCAGCAGCGGCATGCGCGGGTGTTCCGGCCGCATCTTCCGGATGAGACTGATTCCGTCCAGCCCCGGTAAATTCAGATCCAGAATCAGCAGATCGTAGGAAAGGTTTTCTCCCAGCGTCCGGAGTGCTTCTTCCCCGTCGTGCAAAAGCTCCACTGAGAAATTCTGCGCTTCCAGTTCCGCGCACAGGAAATCAGCCAGCGCGACGTCATCCTCGACGATCAGAATGCGTCGTCCTGCGACCCCTGTCGCGTTGCCGGCGCGGCGGTTCTTTTCCGGAGAAGCATGAGGAGGAATTGGGTTCGAGGAGTTCCCGGCGG
>JBAUGH010000223.1:0-4244 GCA_049679565.1 Acidobacteriaceae bacterium | reverse complement strand
GACGAAGAGGGTGGACTGGCCGCCTTCGACATCGATGAAGTAGACGCGGAGGTCTTTGGAAGAGGTCTGCGCGCGAGCGCCGGGGCAGACGAGGCCGATGAGGAGGACGGACGCGAGAGCACAGAGGGCGTTGCGTAGAAGCTTCATGCGGGGCTCCGGAATAGATTGCGGACGGAGCCATGATAGTCCAGCGGACAGGGCGCAGCGTTCAGAAAAGCAGAGGCCCGGGTGCCGCTATCGGAGAAAGCCCAGGAAGGCGGCGACGATCCCGGCGAGGCCGAAGGTCATGCCCATGTACCAGTAGGCGCGCTGGCGGGTGAGCAGGGTGATCGACGCGATGACGAGGCCGATTTCCAGCAGCGCTTCACCTAGATCGAAGCGGGCGGCGCGGTTTTCGAAGTGGCGGACTTCGTTTTCGTCGTCGGTGGCGGTGCGTTCGCTGTCGGCGAGGTCCTGATCCCACTTCTGGAGATGGCTTTTGTAGCTGCCGGTGATCTTATCGGCAGCGGCGGAGTCGCGGAGGGGAAGCGTGGCGAGGAGATCGACGGTGAGCTGGGTGTCGTATTGTCGGATTTTGTGGGCCTGGTAGAAGTTCCACTGATCGCTGGCTCGGGCCTGGGCCAGGACGGCTTCGGTATGGGAGCGATGTCCAAGCACAGTGACGATGGCGACGAGCACGGCCAGGACGCTGATGGTGAAACTGACGGGATGCAGGCTGCGATCGCCGGCAGCGTGCTCGTGCTGTTCCTGGAGTTCGTGGGCCTCGGAGGCGTCCATGGGTTTTTGGAGAATACAGCAAACGCGGGCGCGGAGCGAGACGTTTTCCGCGCCCGGCGAGCGATCAGAGATTGAAATAGAGGCCGATCATGGGCTCGGCGGTGTGGGTGAAGGCGTCGGTGGAGGTGTAGAGGGTGCTGACGTCCGGCGCCTTGTAGAGGTTGCCGCGGTACTGAAAGCGGAGGCCGAGGTGCGGCAGGAGGCCCCAGTCGAGCCCGGCTCCGTAGACGTAGACGGCCTTGGTGGAGGTAGAGGTGCTGCTCTGACCGCTGTCGGGCACGTTGAGCAGGAGGCCGACGCCGAGGACGCCGAAGGGACGGAAGTTAGCGATGTGGAGGGAGGGGGTCCAGTCGGCGGTGAGCTCGTGGGCGTCGGCGCGGATGCTCTGGGACGAGGTGGGAACGCAGGGAACGACTCCGACGGGGCAGAAGGGGGTGGGGCCTGAATAGGTTTCGTTGGCGCGATTGAAGGAGTATGTGGCTTCGAATCCGAGGACGGGGTTGGCAATGTGACGGAGTTCGAAGAGGCCTCCCGCCTGATTGGCGGGGCTCTCCTGGATTCCGTTGCCGTTGCTGGCACCGGAAAAGGCGCCGTAGGCGCTGAGGGCGAGTGAGGTTTGGGCTGGGGCGGAAGCGGCGCAGGCGGCGAGGATGAGAAGAGCGAAGACAATTTGGATCGATTTGGCTTGCATGCGGCCTCCGAGGGGGGATGGTCGGAGCGCGGATGGAGCGCTGCCGTACCCTCATTGGACGCGAACGGGAAATCTTAGTTGTGCGGCGGGCGGAGCGGCGGGCGCTCGTTTTCAACGTTATACTCATGTGCAACTTTGAAATCCCCGAGGTGAAAGAGAAATGGCTCTTCGTTCCCAGAGTTGGGTCACGCGGTTCGGGATGTTTACGTTAGCGGCAGGATTGGCGGCTTCCTCCGCTGCAGTGGCGCAGGAGAATGCGGGCGAACGAGGCGAAAACCATGCGCCTATGAACGCGGCGGCGCAAACAGTGGCTCCGCCGGATTCGATTACAGATGGCTCGGTCACGATCGACGGGCAGGCAGTAGCGTACAAGGCAGTGGCAGGCACGATCACGGTGGGCGCGACGGATGAACAGGACGCGACGATTGCGACGGATGGCAGCATCCTGCCGGGATCGGGCGTGAAGCCGGCGACGGATCCGACGCAGGCTCCGCCAACGGCCCGGATGTTCTACGTGGCGTATTTCAAGAACAACGAAAGCGATATGACGCACCGGCCGGTAATGTTCATCTACAACGGCGGGCCGGGGTCGGCGACGATGTGGCTGCACATGGGGACGTTCGGGCCGAAGCGCATCGAGCTGCCGGACACGGAGCACCAGGAGGGCGCGCCATACACGATCGTGAACAACCAGAATTCTCTGCTGGACACGACCGACCTGGTATTTATCGACGCGCCGGGGACGGGTTTCAGCCGGACATATGGACGGGACCGGGCCAAGGCGTTCTACGGGATCGACGCCGACGGCCAGGCGTTCAATCACTTCATCCGGAAATTCCTGACGAAATACGGGCGGTGGAATTCGCCGAAGTATCTGTTCGGCGAGAGCTATGGGACGCCGCGGTCGGCGGTGCTGTCGGCTGATTTGAACGGGGTGGATCTGAACGGGATCATTCTGCTGTCGCAGATCCTGAGCTTCGACAACTCGATCGACGCGCCGGACGTGAATCCGGGCGTGGATCAGGCCTACGCGCTGGCGCTGCCGACGTATGCTGCGACGGCCTGGTACTATCACAAGCTGCCGAACGCTCCGGCGTCGCTGCATCCGCTCCTGGAGCAGGTGGAGAAATTTGCGCTGACGGATTACATGGAAGCGCTGCTGCAGGGGAGCGAACTGTCGGATGCGGACAAGCAGGCCATGGCGGAGAAACTGCACAACTACACCGGGCTGCCGGCGGAGTACTGGGTAAAGGCGAATCTGCGAGAGAAGGGCGGCGAGTTCTCGAAAGAGCTGAAGCTGGACGATGACATCTCGATCGGACGGCTGGACACGCGGTACCAGGGGCCCAATGTCGATCCGCTGAGCGAGAGCACGGAATACGATCCGCAGAGCGACGCGATCACGTCGGGATGGCTGGCGGCGATCAACGACTATCTGCGCAAGGATCTGAAGTACGGAATGCAGGAGACGTACTTCCCGAGCGGCCGGATGGGTGGGGACTTCACCTGGAGCATGGAGCATCGGGCTCCTGGCTTTGGGCGTTTTGGGGGCGGTGACTGGGGCGGACCGAACGTGATGCCGGACCTGGCGTATCGGATGAAGATGAATCCGAAGATGAAGGTTCTGCTGGCGGGCGGATATTTCGATCTGGCGACGCCGTTCTTCGAGGGGATGTACGAGATGCATCACCTGCCGATGCCGAACTCGCTGCAGAAGAACATCAGCTATCACTACTTTGAAGCGGGACACATGATTTACGCGAACCCGACGGCACTGAAGGAATTCCGCAGCGCCGTGAAGAGCTTCATCGATTCGACGGAGAACGGGCAGTAAGCCGGGCTCCGGACGTTGGCAGTGCGCTGGAGGGATCGTCTGCGGACGATCCCTCTTTTGTTTTGGCCGATGCCGGGCCGGAGTTAGTTGACGGTCAGGGTAAGCGTGGTGGAGGCGGTTATGGTTGAGGTGGTGGTGTCGGCGCCGGCGAGAGTGAGCGCGTAAGTTCCTGCAGCGAGCTGGGCGGAGGAGTTGGAGTTCGTGGAGTTGGCGGTAGTGGCCGCGGGGGTGGAGTTGTTGCCGCATCCGGTGGAGAAACCCGCGATGGCTATGAGGAGCAGACAGCTGAGAAGCAGGGAGTGTTTCGCGCGCAAGCGGCGGATGCCGAGGAGGAGGAATCCGACGGCGGCAGCGCTGACAGGGATGGCGTGCCGGAGGGGCGTGGGCCCGGAAGAGGACGAGGCGGTGGTGGCGGCGCCGATGCGGGCGAAGGAGTGTGCTCCGGATACGGACCCGCAGGCGGACTGGGAGGTATAAACGGTCAGCGTGGCGGCGGTGGTTGCGCCGGCTGCCACGGTGGCGTTGTTGATGGTGTAGCAGGCGCCGGAGGCAAGCGCGGTGCTGGTGGCGTAGAGGGTGAAGGCCACGGTTCCGGCGTAATTATTGCGGGAAAGGATGCTGACGCTGGAGGTTCCGGAGGCACCCTGGGTGGCGGTGATGCTGGTTGCGGAAAGGGCAAAGGTGCCGCTGGAAGTCCCGGTGCCGGACGAGCCGCTGGAGCCAGTGGCGGAGGACCAGGCGGTGAGGAGGTTGTTGAAGTCGAGGGAGCCGAGGCCAGTGGCTTCGTCGTAGCCGGCGGCGGCAGCGTAGTCGGTGATCCCGGAGCCGGAGCAGTAATTGGATCCTGCCAATGCGCAGTCATTATTGCCGCTGGTGATGTCGTGGAAGGCGGAGGCATAGGTAGAGGCGTTGGCGGCGAGCGTGTAGAGCGTGGAGTTGGCG
>JBAUGH010000222.1:0-10153 GCA_049679565.1 Acidobacteriaceae bacterium | reverse complement strand
CTGTACGACAAGGCCAATCCGCGCTATGTCTCACCGGCCTCGCTGGTGTTTGTGCAGAAAGGCATGCGCTGGCCGTATAACATCCAGACTAACTTCGGCGTGCAGCAGCAGGTCACCAATAACCTCGCCTTCAGCATTAACTATGTCGGCGTCTTCAATCGCAAGCTCCCCCTCTACATCGATCAGAACGCGCCCATCTACAACACCACTAACACTTCCTCCAACACCACCGGAGACGTGAATTGCCGGCGGCCTTACGATGCGATTCCGTTTGCCACTACCACCACCTGCGCGAATCCCGCGGCGGGCTCGAAATACATGAGCAACGCCTACGTGATCACCGATGGCCAGACCGCCAACTACCACGGCCTGCAGGTCTCGGTTGAAAAGCGTCTGAGTCAGCGCTTCAGCGCCAGCGGCTTCTACATCTGGAGCAAAGGCCTGGCCAGCGCCTCCATGCAGACCACCGGGAACATCGGCAACAGCGCCGGAACGGAGCCGGAGGATTACCGCGACCTCGGCCTCGACAAGCAGCTTGAAGACAACGACATGCGCAACCAGGCAGTGATTTCCTTCGTCTGGAAGCCCGACTACTTCGGCCGCTTCAATCCTGTAACCCGGACGATCCTGAACGGGTGGTCGCTTTCCGGCGTCCTCAGCATGCACAGCGGCAAACCATTCAGCATTACCAGCGGTAACGACGACAACCTGGACGGCGACAACAACGATCGCCCCAACCTCCTGCCCGGCAAGACGGAGCGCCTGCTGGGCACCCATCGGACGCGGCTGGAGGAAAGGGCGGCGTGGTTCGACACCAGCGCCTATTGCGAAGTCGGGAGTTCCGGATGCCCTGCGGGCGCCGGGGCGAGCGGGCTCGACGGTCTGGGGCGTGTCAACTCACTCCCCGGCCCGGGTTACAAAGACTTTGACGCCTCGCTCTTCCGCACCTTCGGCATCGGTGAGCGGATCCACTTTCAGTTCCGTGGAGAAGCGACCAACGTGTTCAACAACGTCAGCCTGAGCAATCCCGGAGGCACGCTCAACAGCTCAAGCTCCTTTGGCGTGATCACCGGAGCTTCGGCGATGCGCGTGCTCCAGGTCGGCGGCCGGCTGCTGTTCTAGCCGCAGCTGCCGAATCGTTCGCGGGGATGGGGCGAAAGCCCGGTCCCCGCATTGTTTTCAGAGGGCGCGCCCACTCATGTTCCCTCAGTCCCCGCCCGACTCGTACACGCGCACCTCGAACGGCCGCAGTTGCAGATAGACAGCGTTGTTGGCATTCCACGATTCGGTCCCGGCCTGCGCAGCGGCAAACGGCTGGCGCACCGCGAAGGCGCGCCGCGCTCCCGGCGGCAGTTCCAGTCCCTTCGCCAGGTCGAGCGAGAAATCCTGTGCTTTGTTCGATGGGTTGCGGAGGGTGACGATCCAGCCCTTCGGACTCCAGGCCGCCCATCCGTAGACCTCGAGTTTTCCAGGGTCTCCTCCGATCCAGTGGGAGTCTTCGAGAATCGATGCGTGGCTGCGCGACCACTGGGCGGCGCGGGCCAGAATGTCCCAGTCCGCCGCGTTCAGCAGACTGGGCGTGACGTACATCTCCTGCAATTGCGTGCCGCTGCCGAAGTACGTCAGCACCTCATCGGGAAAGTCGTTGCCCGGATCGCTGCTGAGCCCCTCAGCCTTCTGCGCGAAGATCATGCCGTGCAGCATAAGCGAATTAAGAGGAAACAGCGGTCCCGCCTGCACGATGTTGTGGTACGTCTGCGCGTCGCGATAGGTGATCCACTGCTGCCGCTGCGTGCCCACGCCCGCGAAGCTGTGATCGTCGCCGCCGCGCCAGATCGAGTCCGCGTCAAGCAGCCAGAAGGGCGACGGATAGGTGCCCGTGGTGAGATTGATGAACAGGCCCGGCTCCCGGTGGCGTAGCTCACCGATGAGATGGATCGCCGCGGCGAAATCGCTGTCGAACATGGAGCCGGGAAAAACGCGGTCCGCGTTGCCCGTTCCGTCGAACTTGAAAAGATTCACGTGGTACTGGTCGACCATCCGGAAGGCGACGTTGGAGAAGGCGGTGAAGTAGCGCGGTCCCGAGAGCGCGTAGCCCTCCTTCATGATTTCGTAACCGTGAGCCTTACCGAAGGCGATCCGTTCCACCTTCTGCTGGTCGTAGCCGCCCCACGGCGACATCCAGATGCCGATTCCCGCATGAAACGCCGCAGCGGCCGGCACCACGCGGGTGAGGCCGTGCGGGAAGCCGCTGTCGAAGCCCCACAGCGAGCCAGGATCGTCCCAGCCGTCGTCGAGGACGAACGAATCCATCTGCACGCCGCGCTTCTTAACCAACTCTGTGCCGAAAGCGTGGATGCGATCGAGCACGTCGGCTTCTGAGAAACGATTCGTGTAGCCGATGTCATACCAGGTGTTGTAGTTCAGAAAGGGTTTGTAGGCCCGCGGCCGTTCGGCCTCGATGTAGGCAAGGAAATCGCGGCGCATCTGCCCCGGCGTGTAGGTGCCGATGACGGCTGAATAGCTGACCGATTGTCCGCCGCGCAGAGGCAGCTGGCGGGTGATGCCCGCCGCGGCTTTGCCGGCTGAAACGCGGCTCCACGAAAGAGGGTTTTCAAACCCGAAGTAGAAATCGCTGTCCGCGAGCGGCGACCCCGCAACGCTGCCGATCACGCGCGCCTCGGGGTCCGCAAACTCCAGCAGCCGCACGTCGCGGATCGGCAGATCGTGTGCGCCCGCGGTGATGGTCAGCTCCGCGCGCATGTAGCTGCGATCGGGATGGCTGACGAGGCACCAGCGGAAGTGCGCAGCGGAAGCAGGATCGGAGAGGTCGGTGCAAATCCGGCTCGCGCCCGGCAGCGTTCCTTGCGCAGCGGAAAACGTCGAATCCCAGTGCAGCCGCGACGATGCCAGCTCCGATCCATCCTGCAGCGCGATGCGAAACAGACCGGGAAAACTCACGGAGCGGCCTGCGGCCGTGTCGCGCACTTCCATCTCCGGCAGGCCACGCGAGGACTGCAGATGTGTCGTCATGGTGCGGTTGACAGCGGTCGCGCTCCGCGTCTGGCCGGGAGCGATCGTCGAGACAATGCACAGGGCAAGAATCGGAAGGGAAGTGCAGCGGTAAAGGCAGTCGAGCATGCCGCATCCTAATTAATGATTCCGGGTCAACGCAAACGCGGGCGTTCCGCAGTTGGCGAACACGCCAGAAGAAACCCGAGCCAACAGTTCGCGCGGCTGGTATTTTAGAGGATTGATTGCGGCCGGCCCCGCGGCATGTGCTCTGTGCCCAAAAGCCGGCATGGCAGTCCGGGGACCGGCCGCGCCTATGTCACGTACCTTCTATAACCGCTATCTCACGTTCATCGCCGGCCTCGGCGGTCTGCTGTACGGCATCGATATTGGTATCATCGCCGCCGCCCTGCTCTACCTCAGCCGCACCGTCGACCTCACCCTGGGCCAGACGTCCATCATTGTCGCCGCCGTGCTGGGCGGCAGTATGGTGTCGTCGCCGGTGGCCGGGGTGCTGGCGGAGTGGTTCGGCCGCAAGCGCATGATGGTCGTCAGCGGCCTGATGTTTGTCACCAGCGTCGGCATCATCGTTCTCTCCCAGAGCTTCGCTTCGCTCCTCATCGGGCGACTGTTGCAGGGCATGAGCGGCGGCGTCATCGCCGTGGTCGTGCCCCTTTATCTGGCCGAGTGTCTGGCGCCCAAAACCCGCGGCCGCGGCACCGCGATTTTTCAGCTGATGCTGACCTTCGGCATCGTGGTGGCCGCGTTTGTCGGATACTACTTCACCCGCCACGCGGAAGCGGCTATCGCCCAGGCCGCCGGCAACGTAGCTCTCATCCGCGCCGCGGAGAATCATGCCTGGCGCAGCATGTTTCTCACGGTCGTCTATCCCGGAGTGGTCTTTTTCCTGGGCGTTTTTCTGCTCAGCGAGTCGCCCCGCTGGCTGCGTCGCAAAGGCCGCGTCCAGGAGGCCTATCGCGCCCTGCTCCGCTCGGTGCCCGAAGACGAAGCCTCGCGCGAACTGGAAGAAATGGCCGTGGTGCTCGATGCGCCGCAGACCGCGGAGGCGGGCGGTGGCCGTGAGTCTCTGCTGCAACGCAAGTACGTGATCCCCTTCGTGCTGGCCTGCATTGTGCTGGCGGCGAACCAAACCACCGGCATCAATTCGGTGCTTCAGTTCCTCGTCGTGATCCTGAAACAGGCAGGCTTGTCTGCAACCCATGCCACCCAGGGCGATGTCGCCGTCAAGGTCCTCAACTTTGTCATGACCCTGGTCGCCGTGCCTCTGGTCGATCGTAACGGGCGGCGTTTCCTGTTGCGTTTGGGAACCGGCGGTGTGGTGGTGGCGCTGCTCGCAGGAGCCTTCTTCTTCTGGGGCGTCGAACGTCAGCGCGTGGATGTAAGGGCCCAGGTGGACGCGGCCATCTCCGGCGGCACCGTCTCCCTGCCGATCCGCGAGGTCATTCCTGCCAGCGAGACGCGGCCCATGGTGCTGTCGGTGCTCTATTCGTACGGCAGCGGCAATCGCATTGCTGCCGTGTCCACCACTGACCGCGAACCGGTGCTCGTCATCCGCCCGGAGGCCAACAATGCCGCCGCCCACCTGACCATTCAGAAGGCCATGGTGGGACCGGTGCCCGGCGCGGCCACCAGCCGGCTGATCACGCTGTGCATGGCGCTGTTTATCGCAGCCTATGCCGTCGGCCCGGGGGTCGTTGTCTGGCTGGTTCTGTCGGAACTGATGCCCGTGCGCATTCGCTCGACCGGCATGGGCATTGCTCTCCTGTTGAACCAGGGCGTCTCCGCGGGGATCGCCGCCGTCTTTCTGCCTGTCGTCGGCCGTTACGGTTATGCGCCGATGTTCCTCTTCTGGGCGGCCTGCACCGTCATCTATTTCCTCACCGCGACGTTCTTCATTCCGGAGACGAAGGGCAAGACGCTCGAGGAGATCGAAATGCATTTCTCGGGCCACGGCACGCAGCAGAAGTCGGCCACCACCTGAAAAGCCTCTGCGCTCGGGGTTCGGGAAATGACGAGAGGCCAGGCCGCACAGACCGGGACGCCAATCGCCTCATCCGGTCGCTGGCCGGCGGCAACGAAGCGCCCGCGCAGCGCGTGCTGTGCTCCATCGTGGCAACCCAGCACCCTTCCGGGGCGGGCTGGGCCGCGGAACTATAATAGTCAGCAGCCATCCGGCTCTTTACATGCGTCGAACCCTCCTCTCCCTCACCTTCCCCGCCGTAGCGGCGGCCCTGACCCTGGGCCAGCCCGCCATGCATCATCGGCTCACGCCCTCGCAGGCGCGCCGCATCGTCGTGCTGGTTGCCCGCCATGAGAATATCGACCTGAGCGACACCCACATCGAGCTCAACAGTATGGATATGGGCGCGGATTTCGTGCCCGGCTTCTCCAGCTTCATCGTCATCCGCGAGAGCATGACGCCCGGCCCCGATGAGACCCTGCGCCGCTACGCAGTGAATCGCCGTACCGGCGACGTGTGGGAAATCAACCTCTGCACCCACTACGATTTCCCCGAACTGCAGCGCATGCGGCGGACGCTGGCCGGTCAGTCGGCCGACGAGACCGCCCAGGTCGCCGCGCAGGGACGTCAGCTGGGCTGTACACAAACCAAGAGCGCACCCGCCTCCTGAACCGCCTGTTCCTGCAGCGAAGCGAAGAAAAGAGTGGCTTCGCAGGGATCGCTCTGCGTTAGACTTCTGCCAGGTTTCTTCCGTCTCTGGCAGGAGCTCCTATGAAGTCTTTTGCTCTGCTTCTCTGCCTTGCCGCCTCGGTTTGCGCACAGCAGACCAGCCTTTCCGGCCCCGCGCCGGTCTACGGACAGGTGAGCGGCCGCGTCTCTTGCCAGGATACCGGCCTGCCCGGGCGCTTTGCCGGCGTGCAGCTGATGGCCGAACAGCCCTCGACCGCGCCGCTACTCGATCCGTCCACGCTGGGTAAGAATCCGGATTTCGGCAAGATCATGGCCGAGGCCATCAAGATCGCCATGAAGGGCTCCAATCTCTCCACCGTCACCGGGATCGACGGTTCCTTCTCGCTCGACAAAGTTCCGCCGGGAACGTATTACGTGATCCCCCAGTTGCCCGGGTATCGCTCGCCGGTTAGCGGCTTCTCGCAACAGGAGCGCATGAAGGCCGATCCCGCTACCTTGTCGGCCGTTGAAAGCCTGGCGCAGAAAGTTGTGGTCCAGCCGGGGGCGCTGACCAGCATCACCGTGGAGATGGAACGAGGCGCCACCCTCAGCGGCACCGTCACCTACGATGACGGCAGTCCCGCGCCCGGCGTAACGCCCACCCTGCTGGTGCGTGGGAAAGACGGCCAGTGGAAGGAACTGGGAGGGACGCTCCCCTTGCCTTCTTCCACGGACGATCGTGGGCATTTTCGCTTCTACGGCCTGCCGCCCGGCCAATACGCTGTCAAGGCAGCCCTCCCTGTCTCGCAGGCGCTCATAGGTATGGGCCCACGCTCGATTTCCATGCACATGGACCTGGGCGACGCGCTGATCGTCTATTCCAGCGGTGCCCTGCGGGAGAAAGATATCAAGCCCATCGAACTGGGCGACGGCGAGCAACGCGACGGCATCGAGGTCATTTTCCCCATTCATGGGCTGCACTCGATTTCAGGCAGCGTGGTCGCCAAATCCGATAACCATCCGGTCAACGCGGGAACACTGGAGTTGCAGGATTCCGATTCGAAGACCGCCATCCGGACCGCAATGATCGGCGCGGACGGCGCGTTTCACATGGACTACGTCCCGGAAGGCAGCTACCTGCTTAAGGTAATCAGCGCGGGGGATACCGAATTGCGCAGCGGCGCGGATGCCGAAGGGGGCGGCTTCGCGCGCATGCTCAACAGCCGCGAGCTTCGGTCGTACGGATCGGCCGGGATGCCGCTGTCGCTCAGCGGCGATGTGACCGGGCTGGTGCTGCAGGTCCCGGATGCGCCTGGCAACGCAGCCAGCGAATAAGGCAGACCGGCTGGCGGCTCAGCCCGCTACCCCGGGTGAGCCGATTTGCCGCACTACTCGCCACGCGTAGTGAAATCCTGAAAAGACGGTCAGAAACACGGTCGCACCGAGCGCCCAGTGACGCACCAACACCACCCACGGCGGCGCATAGAACTGCCGCAGCAGGACGGCGGCCAGCGCGAGAATCTGCGCGACGGTGTTGGCCTTGCCGAAGATGCTGGGGCGGAAGTTGCGAATCGATGTGGTGGCGTAAAGCAGAGCGGCGACAACCAGGATGCCGAGGTCGCGCGCGAAGACCAGCACTGTGACCCGCAGAGAGATGAGCGCCTGATGGTGCAGCACCAGGAACAGCGTGCTCAGCATCAGCTTGTCGGCCACCGGATCAAGGTACTGCCCGAGCAGAGTTCGCTGATGGAGTAGTCGCGCCAGCAGACCGTCGAGCGCATCCGTGACCCCTGCCAGCACGAACAGTCCGAAGGCCAGTGTGAAGTGTGAGTCAAGGACAGCGAGCACCAGAAACGGCACGATGCAGAGCCGGAAAAACGTCAACAGATTGGGAGTCGCCCGAAAATCGTTCATTGCGTCCGGCGCCGCACCCGACCATCGGGTTCAGGCGTATTCACAAAGGATTCATGGTACCGCACAGGCCGCGGAATTTCCCCTGCCGATCGAGCCGGTTGCAGGTTCGGGCAGGAATCGGATGTCGTTGCTGGCCGCCGACAAGAGAAGAATCCCTCACCTCGTCAGCCGGAGAAAGCGGCTGATCCGCCCAGCCGCGGCCTCCTGCTAAAATGTGCGAAGGCGGTTCCGCCCGGCGTAGGCGCGTAGCTCAGTTGGTTAGAGCGCTACCTTGACACGGTAGAGGTCAGGAGTTCGAGTCTCCTCGTGCCTACCATTCAACCCTTCCCGATACAGCGGCTTAGGTCTATCGGCTGGCTTCATCCCAAAACCCTCTACGGTACGCTACGGTACTGAGCTGTTTAAGCCGCTCCCGCAGGTTGTGCCAACAACATCTCTACCTGCCGCAAACTCGCATCCCGCCTGTCAGCGGAAACGGTGTGCGTGTAGAGGTCCATTGTGGTGCGACTGTTCGCGTGCCTAAGCAGTTCCTGTGCGACCTTCACATCCACGCCCAACGCCCGCAGATTCGTAGCGAGGCTGTGCCTGAATGAGTGCCAGCCGATCACCTTGCCCGTGACTTCAGCTTTCGCCAAAGCGGGACGGATGATCTTCTTGAGCACCATGTCAGGCGTGAGCGGTTGTTTGCCGTTCTTGCGGAGTGAAGGAAACAGGAAATCCCCGTCACCTTTGTAGAGCGATTCCCCGCGCCATTCGGCCAGAACGTTTTTCACCGAAGGGTGCAGCGGTACGGGTTTATGGCTGGCTTCCGTCTTCGTCTCCCCAAAGTGGTTTCGCACGCATGAGCGAGTGACAGAGACTTCCATTGTGAAGAAGTTCACGTCACCCCAGGTGAGTGCGAACAGTTCGGAACGGCGAAGGCCCGTAGACCCTGCCAGCATGACGGCTGCCCGTTCACGCAACGGAAGTTCCTTCAGTAGTGCCTGGAACTCCGCTGGTGTGAGCACGTCAGGTTCGCGCAACCGCTTGGCCGATGTTCTGACTTTGGCGATTGGGTTGAAAGTGATCCACTCTTGCCGGATTGCATGGCTGTAAAGCGCGGACATGATGTTGCGGATTTTCGTCCTCGTGGCTGGTGCGAATGGTAGACGTTCCAGCCATTGCTCAACAGCGACAGTCTTAACATCCGTGAGCCGCAATGCGCCCCACTTCGGCACGATGTAAAGAGTCAGAAACGACTCATGCACATCCACCGTCGCGAACGCTTTCCGCTCCAGAGTCAATTCATGCTTCCTGTAGTGGGTTACAAGGTCGTTCACCGTTTGAGGCGCACGGACCCCGCTGTTGATGTTTGAGCGAAGGGACAAAACGGCCTTCTCAGCATCACGGCGATACGGCAACTCCCGCACCGTTCCGACTTTGAGATTGCGATGGACCCGCTTCCCGTCTACGTCTTCGTAGTAGCGGAAAAGCCAGCTCGCATCGGCCTTTTTGTTCTTTACCAAGGTGAGACTTCCATTTTGAAATCGATTGCCACCCCTCAAGGCTAGGCTCCTTTCGGGGAAGCATCGGCGGCTAGGACGAGTCTATCCCCGCACGCCTCCATCTCAACGGAAATCTGGCCTGTACGCCGCGCTCGCATCCACTCGTCCAGGTCGCACTCAAGAAAACGCCACAGGCGGCGTTTGCCCTCACCCAGCGGATACGCGGGGAGATAGCCCTCACGCGCCCAGCGGGTCACCGTCCGGCTGTTGAGTCCACCGAGGTACGCGGCGGCCTCTTCGGGCGTGAGGAATCTGTCAGCGGCGGCGCTGAGGTCCAGCACCCGCTCGCTCAAAGGTTCAAACATCGTGTTTGCTCCGTTCAAGAACGGCTCCCTCAAAATCCGAGCGGCGCGCCACGCGATTACAATTGCCGGTACGCCACCACGGATGAGCACGGGGCGACTAGGAGGAACGGTGAAGATTGACATGGTCGGAATCTCCCCCCGAGAAAGTCTCGGGATGGTACATGTTTCTTTCGTGCTATCAGCAAAGCGGGAGAAGACCTGGGACGGCGGCAAGATCGAAGTGTTTGTGCCCGCCTCAGACTCCGTCGCGGAGATTCAGCGCACGGCATTGAACAGCGTGCGAAGGCTTGCCGAAGAGATTTTGGCCTTTCCAGGGAACGAGACAAAGAGCGATGACCCTGATGACCCCGAGAACCTAGCAAAGCTGGCCGTAGAAGTGCAGTCCCGTGTCTTTGGCGAGCCGCCTGATGCGACCTAAAGCAGATATGAAAACACGTAGAAATACGTTTTCTAATCTATTTTGGTTTGTGTAAATTTGTCCCTACTGGTGTGCTCTCCCTAGGCACTGTTTTAAGATTCAGACCCGCCCCCATCCTGTTGATTGCACAGGAGTTCGTTTGGACCCAAAGCTGTGGACCAAGCACCTTTGGCGCTAACGTGTTTGCAATCAGCGGCATATGGCCGTTGGACCAATGGACCAAGGTTTGCGCCGTTCAGATCAGAGTCTCTGACCGCCGTACTAGTAGTAGTTTTTGACTGAAGAATCATATGCATATTCCTTGGTCCAC
>JBAUGH010000221.1:0-3403 GCA_049679565.1 Acidobacteriaceae bacterium | reverse complement strand
CACGGGCAGGGATTCATCGCCGCGGCGAGCATGAAGGCTGCGGGAAAGCTGAGCGACATGGAGGCGCGCGCGATGGTGACATTGCGGTCCTCGAGGGGCTGGCGCATGACTTCGAGGACGTTGCGGGGAAACTCGGGCAGCTCGTCGAGGAAGAGGACGCCGTTGTGGGCGAGGGAAACTTCGCCGGGGCGGGGAATGGCGCCGCCACCGATGAGGCCTGCGTCGGAGATGGTGTGGTGGGGTGCGCGGAAGGGGCGCTGGGTGACGAGTCCGGCTTCGGCGTCGAGGACGCCGGCGACGGAGTGGATCTTGGTGGTCTCGAGAGCCTCGTCGAAAGAGAGCGGGGCGAGGATCGAGGGCATACGGCGGGCAAGCATGGTTTTGCCGGAGCCGGGGGGGCCGATCATCAATATGTTGTGGCTGCCGGCGGCGGCGATTTCGAGGGCGCGCTTGGCGGTCTGCTGACCGCGGACGTCGGCAAAGTCGAGAGCGAAGTGCTGCAGCTCGCCGAGGACCTGGGCGGCTTCGACTTTGAAGGGCGGGGTGTGGATGCCTCCGTTGCCGGCCTGATTGAGGAGATCGCGGACCTCGAGGAGAGAGTCGGTGGGATAGACGTTGACGCCATCGACGACGGCGGCTTCGCGCGCATTGGCTTTGGGGATGATGAGGTTTTTGATGCCGCGCTCGCGGGCGGCAACAGCGACGGGGAGCATGCCGGGGACGGGGCGGAGGGCGCCGTCGAGGCCAAGCTCGCCGATGAGGAGGAAGTCGCGGAGGTCGCGAAGCTGGAGGGCTCCATAAGCGCCGAGGATGCCGACGGCCATGGGGAGGTCGAAGCCGGAGCCTTCTTTTTTGATGTCGGCGGGGGCGAGGTTGATGGTGATGTGGGTGGGGGGCAGGTCGAAGCCGGAGTTGCGGATGGCGGAGCGGACGCGGTCGCGGGATTCGCGGACGGCGGCGTCGGGGAGGCCGACGGTGTTGAAGGTTTCGTGCTCGGTTTTGAAGGCGGAGAAGTCCACCTCGACATCGATGATGCTGGCGTCGATGCCGTAGACGGCGGCGCTGCGGGCGGTGAAGAGCATGGGGGAAGCGAGTCTGGTTCGGGATTCTGCGCGGAGTGTAGCAGCGGAGGGCGGGAGATAGCGGTGATGGGGAGCTGCGCGGGGGAACGGTGGTAATGAAGCAGAAAAAGGCGACAGGTTACGGGTCAGCGATCAGCCGCGTTCGTCGCGGGTTTCGCCGCGCTTCTTTTGCTCGCTGAGGCGCCAGCGGCGGATGGGCTCGCCGCAGAGGATTATGAGGACGACGGCGGCCATGATGAGGGCGGCGTCGCGGGGGGTCTGCATGAGGCCGGTGGCGATGAGGAGCGAGGTGGCGATGGCGGCGGGCTGGCTGGCGCGGAGGAGCAGGGTCACGAAAGTGGTGATGGCCGCGGCGATCACCGCGGCCCAGATGCGCGCCATGGGCACGCCCGCGGCGGAGATGGGGCCGGCAGTCCAGGCGTGAGTGAGAAAGAGAGCGAGCCAGGCGGCGGCGATGCCGGTGAGGTGTCCGATGAGAATGCTGTACGGACGGGCGCTGCGGCGGTGGGGGGTCTCGATGAGCTCGTAAGCGGTGGGGCCGAGGCTGGCGAAGATAAGGGGCTGGCGGGCGAGCCATCCGGCGAGAGCGGCGATGAGGATGAGGAAGGCTTCGCCGGCGGGGGCGATGAGGAGGTCGCGTTTATGCATCGCAAATTGGATGGGATGCAGGCGGCGGGGCCAGGGGACGGGTCAGCGGACGGGGCGCGAGGCGGGCTGGACCGGAGTAGGCTGGCGGTAAGGCACGTCTCAGGGATCGGCGGAGAGAATCTGATGAATCCGAAGAAGGCAGTATTGCTGGCGGGCGCCGGAATGGCCGGCGCGGGGCTGTTGTGCGCAGGCGCGACGGCGTTGGCAGCGTATGGGTGCGTGCGGCGGCTGGGACAGAGGCGGCTGCGGGGGAAGGTGGTGCTGATCACGGGGTCGTCGCGGGGGCTGGGGCTGGCGCTGGCGGAGGAATTCGGGAAACGCGGGGCGAAGATGGTGCTGACGGCGCGGAATCCATGGGAGCTGGAGCGGGCGAAGCAGTCGCTGGTGGAGCGCGGGATGGTAGAGCGCGAGGAGGATGTGCTGGTGGCGGCGGCGGATCTGCGCCAGGCAGGGGAAGCGCAGCATCTGGTGGAGAAGGCGACGGAGCGGTTTGGGCGGGTGGATGTGCTGGTGAACAATGCCGGGGTGATCACGGTGGGGCCGGTGGAGAACCAGGGGGTGGAGGATTTCCACGAGGCGATGGAGGCGAACTTTTTCACCGGCGTGCACTGCTCGCTGGCGGTGGTGCCGCAGATGCTGGAGCGGCGGAGCGGGACGATCGTGAATATCGCGTCGGTGGGCGGAAAAGTGGCGGTGCCGCATATGCTGCCGTACACGGCCAGCAAATTCGCGGCGGTGGGGTTCTCGCAGGGGCTGAATGCGGAGCTGCGATCGAAGGGCGTGCATGTGATGACGGTGTGTCCGGGGCTGATGCGGACCGGGTCGCATGTGGCGGCGCAGTTCTCGGGCGACGCGAGCCGGGAGTACCGGTGGTTCAGCCTGGCGGCAAGTGTGCCGGGCCTGTCGATGAGCGCGAAGAACGCGGCGCGGCGGATCGTGCTGGGGGTGCTGCTGGGGGAGACGGAGATCGCGATTACTCCGCAGGCGGTGGCGGCATCGCGGCTGGCGAGCCTGGCTCCGGAGGCGGTGACGCTGGCGATGGGGCTGGTGAACCGGCTGCTTCCGGGTCCGGTGGCGGAGGGTGCGCGGCGGCAGCGCGGAGCCGAAGTGCGGGGTCTGGAGACGATGCCGGCGAGCAAAATCGGGGGCGCGGCGGCGCGGCGATATAACCAGACGGCGTAGGGCGGCGCAATTTCACCCGGATTGATTCCCCCGGGGCGATCGCCGGGGTTGGACAACGACCCCTCGGCGCAATGCGGTTGCGCGCCACGGACCCTGCCACAACTGGAATTCAGGGTCTGAGTGGGGGCAGCGAAATCCACGACCGGCGATTGACCGCCGGCTGGTGGGGCGCAAGCATGGAAGATCAGGATTGAACAGGAAATGATGATCCGACCTCCGTGTGGGAAAGTGGCAGCCGGCGTGGTTCGGGGCGCAGCAGAGCCGTGCCGGGGGCCCTGGGTCCTGACTGCGACGATTCTCGCTTCCAGCATGGCATTCATCGACGGGACAGTGGTCAACGTAGCCTTGCCCGCTTTGCAGAATGCTCTTCACGCATCGGTAGCGAACATTCAATGGGTGATCGAGTCTTACGCCCTTCTGCTGGCATCGCTGCTGCTGCTGGGAGGGTCTCTCGGCGATCTGTATGGCCGCCGCAAGGTCTTCCTTTACGG
>JBAUGH010000220.1:0-9082 GCA_049679565.1 Acidobacteriaceae bacterium | reverse complement strand
AAATTCCGCTCCATGAGTCCCAAAAAGGGGAGCCATTCCTGCATCACCGTCAGCGGCGACAACCGCATCACCCCCGTCGGTGCTTTCCTCCGCCGCTATAAGCTCGACGAACTGCCTCAGTTCTGGAATGTGCTCCGCGGCGATATGGGCCTGGTCGGCCCACGCCCCAAGCTTCCGCACCACGAAGCTCTCCACATGACCTGCCGCCCCGGCATCACCGGTGCGGCGACCCTCGCCTTCCGCAACGAAGAGGAATTCCTCTCCGATGTTCCCGAGGATCAGCTCGAAATCTTCTACGAGACCTTTGTCAAACCCGCCAAAGCCCATCTTGACCTTCAATACATGCGCACCGCCACCTTCGCCAGCGATATCAGAGTCCTCTGGCAAACAGCGACCGCCTGCTTCCTCTCCAACGATGACTCCCTCGGCCAGTCCGCTGAAACGATTGCCCGGTACGAGATGAGCCGCAGGGCAACAGGGACAACCCCGCCGGCTTCGCCCAGCCACGCTTTTGCCGGGCAGCGAGCCTGTTCCGCGGGTCTGAATCCCGAACTGTAGCCCCCGCGCTTTCCTTATTCGGTTGCCATAGGCCCCGTTCCCTCCTCTCCGCAAAACCAGTCCTCCCGCTTCGGCATGGAATCCCTTCCGCCTCCGGTACGTTGGGCACCCCAACCTGACTGAAGTAACCTGCTCCTTTTCCCTCCGCTCCTGGAAGATGGAGCTTGTCTGCCCACCCGGGGAGCTTCTTTCCTGCAACAGCAGAAGTTGGAGCGCGAAGGAAACGGCACGTGGAAATGTGCACGCAGATTGCATCGGAGTCGTCTGCGCCTGGGAATGCCCTCGCTCGCAGCCGGTCCTCTCATTCTTCATCGCAACCGTCCTTTTTCTCCGGATTCTCGCGCCGGAGGTGGCTTCTGCCCTGCCTGGCCGTCCTCCTTATTGGCCAGCTCGCGGCGGCCGCCGCTGTGCGCGTCCAGCAATCCGCCCGGCCCGCTCCTGCTTCTCCCCATCCCGTTCCATCTTCAGCGCAACGGCGCGCCGGCGTTCGCCGCAGCCGGGTTCCCGTTGCCGCCCTTCTGCGAGCCCGCGCCGCCCACGCTGCTCTGGCCCGCGATGCTGCTCTCCAGACCAGCTCCGGCGCCTCGGCCGTCTGGCAGCCCGTCGGTCCCGCGCAGATCAGCACCCCCTCCTGGAATCTCATCACCGGCGCGGTCACCAGCATCGCCGCGAACCCATCCGACGCCTCCGGCAACACCGTCTACCTCGGCACCGCGGGGGGCGGCGTCTGGAAATCCACCAACGCTGCCGGCGCCGCTTCCTCCGTCTCGTTCATCCCGCTCACGGACACCCTCAGCTTCTACTCCTCGGCCTATCTGGCCTCCCTCAGTATCGGAGCCGTCTCCGTCCAGCCCGGCGGTACCGGTGTCGTCCTCGCCGGCACCGGCGACCCGAACAACGATGCCAACTCCTGGTATGGAGCTGGCCTGCTGCGCTCCCCGGACGGTGGCGCCTCCTGGACCCTCATCGACACCGCTGGCGCCAACTCCGGCGCCGGCCTCGTCTACAGCTTTGCCGGCAGCGCCTTCGCAGGTTTCGCCTGGAGCACCACCCATCCCAACGTGGTCGTCGCCGCTGTGGCCTATTCCGCGTACGGCGCCCTGCTCGGCTTTTCCGAGCCCCTCAGCGTGGTCGGCCTCTACTACTCCTCCGACGCCGGCAGCACCTGGCAACTCGCCACCCTTGAGGATGGATCCCAGGTCTTCGAGTCTCCGCTGATCACCCAGACCGGCGGCAATGCCGCCACAGCTATCGTCTGGAACCCCATCCGCCAGCGCTTTTACGCTGCCATTCAATACCACGGCTACTATGAGTCTCTCGACGGCCTCACCTGGACGCGGCTGGCCAGCCAGCCCGGCGCCAATCTCACACCCGCGCTGTGTCCCGCCAATCCGCTGCTGCCCGGCTCCCAGGCCTGTCCCATCTTTCGCGGAGCCCTGGCCGTCCAGCCTGTTACCGGCGACCTCTTCGCTCTCACCGTCGATCAGAACAACCGCGACCAGGGCCTGTGGCGCGATGTCTGCGGCCTCACCTCCGGCGCCTGCGCATCGGGCACCGTGCAGTTTTCCTCGCAAATTGCCGACCAGCCCCTCCAGACCGGGGGCAGCGGCATTCTGCCGCGCGCCGATCAGGATCTCTGGCTCGCGGCCGTGCCCAGCCAGCAGGACACGCTCCTCCTGGTTGGCGCCACCGACATCTGGCGCTGCAGCCTCGCCAACAGTTGCGCGTGGCGCAACACCACGAATGTTGAAACCTGTGCCGCCGCGCAGGTCGCCCCGGCGCAGCAGGCCGTCGACACCACCTTCGCCTCCGGCGGTCTGCTCTACTTCGGCAATGAGGGCGGACTGTGGCGCTCCACCGACGCCCTCGCACAGCAGTCCGCTCCCTGTTCCAGCGACGATGCGGCCCATTTTCAGAACCTGAATGCCGGCCTCGGCTCGCTGGCCCAGGTCGAAAACTTCAGCGAGGATCCCAACAACCCCTCCACCTGGCTCGCCGCTCTCGGCGATCTCGGCACCGCGGCTCCCGGCATCAGCCCTGGCATCTGGAATCAGGTCCTCGGCGGCGAGGGCGACGTTACCGCCATCGATCCCGCCCATCCGCAGAGCTGGTACGCCACCTCTTCCTTCAACCCGCTCGGCATCGACCACTGCGCGGCCGGATCCGCCTGCGCCGCTGGTTCCTTCAGCACTGTCATCGGCGAATCCCAGGTCGGCAACGACCTGCAGACGATTGCCGCTCCGTGGATTCTCGATCCCGCCGACACCACGAACCTTATCCTCGGCACCTGCCGCGTCTGGCGCGGCCCCGCCACCGGCAGCGGCTGGAGCAACGCCAGCCTCCTCAGCTCCATGCTCGACGGCGATCAGGGCGCGTTCTGCAACGGCAACGCCGAAATCCGCTCCCTCGCCGCCGCTCCCAACACCGCTGGCGGCTCCTCTTCCGGCGCCGAGCAGATCTATGCCGGCATGGCTGGCGCTCTCGATGGCGGCGGCCTCGTTCCCGGTCATCTCTTCACCGCCGCGGTGGACGATAGCTCCCAGGCCACCACCCAATGGATCGATCGCTACGCCTCGCCCATCCTCAACGGCCTTTCCAAAGGACTGCAGTTCAATGCCGACGGATTCGACATATCCGCCATCGTCCCCGATCCGCACGATTCCAGCGGCCAAACCGTCTACGTCACCATCCAGGGAGTCTCCGCCGCTCCCGCCTCGCAGCCGCTCGTCTATCGCTCCATCGACGCCGGCGCTCACTGGAGCGACGTCACCGCCAATCTGCCTCCCGCGCCTGCCAACAGTCTTGCCGTCGATCCCAACAACGCCAACGTCGTCTACGTCGCGCTCGATACCGGCGTCTATTACACCGAAAACATTGCTGCCTGCTCCACCATCGGCGCGCAGTGCTGGAACCTTTACGGCAGCGGATTGCCCAACGCGCCCGTCACCAGCCTGATGACCTACAACGAGGGAGGAACCCAGCAACTGCGCGCTGCAACCTGGGGCCGCGGCATTTGGGAAGCGCTCCTCGGTACCGCCGGTGGCGCGCCTACCACCGCGGTCCTCAATCCCGACGTCCTCACCTTCGCCGCGCAGCAGGCTCAGACCGTCAGCCCCCCCCAAACCATCACCCTCACGAACACCGGCATCCTTTCCCTTGACG
This sequence comes from Acidobacteriaceae bacterium, assembly GCA_049679565.1. Taxonomy (GTDB): domain Bacteria; phylum Acidobacteriota; class Terriglobia; order Terriglobales; family Acidobacteriaceae; genus Palsa-343. Next base: position 5,362 of record JBAUGH010000220.1, on the reverse strand, counting down.
TCTCCAGCCTCGCCCTCACCGGTGATTTCACCGAAACCGATGACTGCGGCGGCGCCACCCTTGCCGTCGGCGCGTCTTGCAGCTTCCAGGTCGTCTTCGCTCCCGCCCAGGCCGGCGCCCGCACCGGAACCCTCACCGTCTATGCCAACGTCGCCGGAGGCCAGCTGACCGCCAGCTTCCAGGGAACCGCGCTTGCGCCCGCTGCCATCCTGCTCACCCCATCGTCCCTGGCTTTCGGCGGAATCTCCCTTGGCTCCTCCTCCACGCCGCTCTTCGTCACCATCGCCAATACCGGCGGAGTCGCGGCCACCCTGAATGCTGAAACTGTCAGCGGTGATTACGCTTTCTCCGCCAGCACCTGCAGCACATCCCTGCAGATCAGTTCCAGCTGCACCGTCGGCATCGTCTTCACTCCCACCGCATCCGGCTCGCGCCCGGGACTTCTCACCGTCACCGATTCTGCGGGCACGCAGTCCGCTCCGCTCACCGGAGCCGGCCAGTCCGTCGCCACGGACTCCCTCTCGCCGCTCTCGCTCTCTTTCGCTGCGCAGCAGGTTGGCGCCACCAGCGCCCCGCAGACGATCACCCTCACCAACTCCGGCGACCTGCCCCTCACCGGCATCGCTGCCGCCGCCACCGGCGACTTTACCGTCGCCAACAACTGCGGCTCCGTCCTCCAGGGCCATGGATCGTGCGCCATTGCCGTCGCTTACGCCCCCACCCTCATCGGTCCCGAAACCGGCGTCCTCACCGTCAGCGATGCGTCGCGCACCCAGACTGTGGCTCTCAGCGGCACCAGTCTGGCCGCTCCCGGAGCCTCCGCCACCCCCGCATCCATCAACTTCGGTGGATACGCCGTCGGCGCCACCAGTGCTCCTGCAACCGTAACCGTTACAAATAGTGGCGGATTCGCGCTCACCGGCCTCGCTGCGTCCGCTACCGCGGGCTTCGCCATCGCCTCGAACAACTGCTCCGCCACGTTGGGGCTCGGCGCCGCCTGCCAGATCGGTGTCACCTTCTCTCCCACCGCCGCGGGCGTCGCAGCCGGCACGCTCACCGTCACGGCGGCAAATCTCACCGCCCCGCTCAGGGTTACCTTGTCAGGATCAGGCAGCGACTTCAGCCTCGCCGTCAGCGGCTCCTCATCGGCCATCATCGCCAGCGGCCAAACCGCATCTTTTACGTTGCAGATCGCTGGCCTCGCTGCAACCACCGGCGCTGTGGCGCTCACCTGCAGCGGTGCCCCGCAGGACGCCCAGTGTTCCCTCAATCCCGCCAGCCTGGCGCTCAACGGAATCAATAGCGCCAGTTCCACAGTCTCGCTCGCCACTGGCGTCTCAACCGCTTCCGCGCTGCGCCCCAGTCCCTGGGAAACTGCGCTCCGCGTTTTCGCCCTCGCCCTGCCGCTCAGCGTTCTGGGATTGCGTCGTCGCCGACCCGCGTGGCTCCTCGTCGTCCTCGCGGCCGTGGCTCTCACCCTCGCCGGATGCTCCGTCAGCGCCAGTTCCGGTACCGGCGGCGGCTCAGGCGGCAGTGGTGGCGGCGGCGGCGGCTCGCAAAATCAAACCCCTTCCGGGACGTATCCCCTCACCGTCACCGCAACCATGGGCAACATCACCCACACCGTCCAGGTAACCGTTACCGTCCAATAGCCGGCGCAAGCCAGGCATCGCCCGCGCCCCGACAACCTGGACAAACAAAAAGGCCGCCCCGCCCGGGAACGGCCCTTCTGTGCTCTGATATCCCTGTCTTTTACTCGTGCACCGTGTCCACAAACGCCCGCAGCTTCCGCGACCGCGATGGATGCCGCAGCTTGCGCAGCGCCTTCGCCTCGATCTGCCGGATCCGCTCGCGCGTCACCTGGAAGCTCTGGCCCACCTCTTCCAGCGTGTGCTCCGACCCGTCTTCCAGCCCGAAGCGCATCTTCACGACCCGCTCTTCCCTCGGCGTCAGCGTGCGCAGCACCTGCGATGTGTACTCCTTCAGGTTCACGCTGATCACTGCGTCCGACGGCGAAACCGCCTGCCGGTCTTCGATGAAGTCCCCGAGATGCGAATCTTCCTCTTCGCCGATCGGCGTCTCCAGCGAAATCGGCTCCTGCGCAATCTTCAGCACCTTGCGCACCTTGGCCACCGGAATATCCATCCGCTTGGCGATCTCTTCCGAGGTCGGTTCGCGCCCCAGCTCCTGCACCAGCTGCCGCGACGTCCGGATCAGCTTGTTGATCGTCTCGATCATGTGCACCGGGATGCGGATCGTGCGCGCCTGGTCGGCAATGGCCCGCGTAATCGCCTGCCGGATCCACCACGTTGCGTAGGTCGAGAATTTGTAACCGCGGCGGTATTCAAATTTGTCTACCGCCTTCATCAGCCCGATGTTGCCTTCCTGAATCAGGTCGAGGAACTGCAGCCCGCGATTCGTGTACTTCTTCGCGATCGACACCACCAGGCGCAGGTTCGCTTCGATCAGCTCCCGCTTCGCCTGCTCGGCGTCCATGTCCCCCTGGATCATCTCCCGCTGCGTGCGCTTCAGCTCCGCAATCGAAACCCCGGATTCTTCTTCCAGCTTCTCCAGATCCGTCTTGCAGTTCTTCTGCTGCCGCCGGTATTCCTTCTTCAGCTCCTCGCTGCGGCTCTGCTCCCACTTCTGGTCGAGCGAACGAATCTGCCGCTCCAGCGTGCGCATCGCCTCAACCGTCTTGTTGACTTTGTCCAGCAGCCGCTTGCGTTCCAGGTTCGTGTACTTCAGCTCGCGCACGATCCGCGAAACCAGCACCTTTTCTCGCGCGATGCTCCACCGCAGGCGGCGATATTCGCGCGGCTTGGCTTTCTGGTTCACCCCAGCCAGCTTCTCCTCCAGCTGCTGCGCCTTCTTCTGGTGCTTCACCAGCGTGTCGATGCGCGCCGCCGTCGCGCGCACCCGCGCCTGCACCACTTCTTCCGTCAGCTCTTCATCGTCGAAGATGACGATTTCCTTGATGTTGCGCACGCCGCGCTTCAGGTCCTCGCCCAGCGCAATGATTTCCCGAATCACCACTGGCGAGCGCGAAATCGCCTTCAGCACCCGCAGCTGCCCGCGCTCGATCCGCCGCGCGATTTCCACTTCGCCCTCGCGCGTCAGCAGCGGCACCGTGCCCATCTCGCGCAGGTACATGCGCACCGGATCGTTCGTCTTTTCAAGCGTTCCCGGCGTCAGGTCCAGCTCGACGTCTTCGCCCTCTTCCGGCTCGAACTCGTCGCGCTCCGCCCCGCCGATCTTCGGGCCGCCTTCGAGGATGTCGATCCCCTGCGTGCCGATCGTCGTGATCAGATCGTCGAGGTCGTCGGGCGAATTCATGTCGCCCGGAAGAAGGTCGTTCACCTCGTTGTACGTGAGGTAGCCCTTCTCCTTCCCCGCATCGATCAGCTTCTGAATATCTGCTTCGTATTTGTCGTCAATCGCCAAGCGGATTGGTCTCCCGCAATGAATTTAGGATCTGTCTCACCTGGAGTGGACGAGGTGCGGTCGAGGCCATCAGCGGCGTATCCGTGGCTTGGTCGAAGCCTGGCTCAGAGGCCGGTGGATATAGGGCGCACGTCTCCCCGGGGACATTCAGAATAGCATAAAAATTACCCTAACTCCGGCAATTTCTACCATTTCAGCGCGCTCTTGCGCTGCCGACCGTCCTGTCCGTCGGGGCAAATCCTCTTATTTAGATGTGGAAAACCTGAATTTGTTTCATTCCCTGCTCGCTCCCACGCCGGCCGCGAAGCTTCCGCCACCGGAACCCCCTCGCCATAAAGCGGATGAGGACCCGGATGGCTCCGCAGTCCCCATCCCTTCCGGCCGCTTTTGTGGGAAACGGCCCTTTTACTGGCCCACCGGCTTCACAAACCGCGCGCTCACATACAACGCCACCCCCACCAATAGCGGAATCAGCCCGCATAGCCACACCCCGTTCCCACCCAGCAGCACAGCCAAAAAGATCATGACCCCCAGCCCCACCGCTCCCGTGACCAGGCCACCAATTTGCAGACCCCACTTCGTGCGCGCCGTCACGATGCGATCTTCCTCCCGTAACAGTTCCAGCGCTGAATTCGCCCCCGCTCCCTGCGACTCCGCCAGCTTCTTCAGCATGTCGTTCTTGTAGTACGCCTCCCGTTCCTTCTGGCGCGCCCCCGACCAACTGGCGATCGAGATCATTGAAAACAGTGCGACCGCCGCCACCGCCAGAAAAACGAACACCATCACTTCCGGCTTCCACATCGTATCCACGGCTTTCTCCTCCTTGCGGCGTGCTTTCTCCGCTTTCTCCCCGTACGACCAGACCCTCCCTCCCACGGTTGCAAAATCTTCCGCCGATATTCCTCGACGAATAAAACGAAACCGCGCACCATGATCGTGGGTCCTACCGCCAGGGAGAAAGTGAGCCAACCCACCCAGCTCGCGGAATCACACGCTGAAGACGCAGCCGTCATCGCTCGCGTCCTGGCCGGTGACGCCTCTGCCTTCGAAGCCATCGTGCGCCGCTGGCAAACGCCGCTCGTCAACCTCGCCTGGCGCTTTTGCCGCGACCGCGCCCGCGCCGAAGAAATGGCCCAGGAAGCCTTCCTCCGCGCCTGGCGCAACCTCGCCCAGTTCCGCGGCGAATCCGCCTTCTCCACCTGGCTCTTCTCCCTCGCCACCAATCTCTACCGCACCGAGCTGCGCCGCATGCCCGCCACACCGCTCTCCCTCGACCAGATCGCCGAGCCGCCCGACCCGCGCATCGCCGGCGCCGCCTTCGACGAAGCTTCCCGCGACGAATCCCTCCGCCGCGCCGTCCTCGCCCTCCCCGCCAAATACCGCGACGCCCTCCTCCTCTTCTATTTCCACGAGCAGGATGTCCCCTCCGCCGCCCGCACCCTCCGCGTCCCCGAAGGCACCGTCAAAGCCCGCCTCTTTCGCGGACGCGAGCTGCTCCGCGCTAAATTCTCCCGGCCCCGTTCAGGCCGCGCCCGCGTCGTATCCGCCACCCTCGCCGATCAGCATCCCAGGGAGGTCCAATGAACCCGCACAACCGCAAATCCGCGCCGCCGCCTCTCACCGACGCTGCCTTCGACGCCACGCTCCGCGACGACGCCATCCTCCCGTCCTCCGGCTTCGCCGCCTCGGTCATGGCCGCCGTCCAGCGCGAATCCGCTGCGCCCGCCGCGCTCGCCTTTCCCTGGAAGCGTGCCCTCCCCGGCCTCATCGTTGCCATCGCCGTTCTGGCTCTGCTCTTCGGCGTTCTCGTTTCTGCCGCCGTCCGCGCCTTCCACACCGCCGGTCACGCATCCGCGTCGATCCCCGCCGTCTCCCTCGACTGGCACATCGACCTGCAGCCGCTGTTCCACAACACCGC
>JBAUGH010000219.1:0-1509 GCA_049679565.1 Acidobacteriaceae bacterium | reverse complement strand
GCTTCAAGGAGAAGATCACGGGTCACCGCAAAGTTCTTCGCTTCGATTTCGGCCGCGCGGGGCAGGATCGATTTCTCCGCGAACTCTGCCGTCGTCCGTGCAATCTCCTGCTGCTCGTCGGAAAAATCTTCGGGGGTAAAAACGTCGTTCGGGCCGAGGTTCTCCAGCAGAAAGCTTCCGCCGGGCACAAATTTGGGAAGGGAAGAGGTCGCCATGACAGGACTCCGAAGACCTATCGTACGCTGCGCGGTCCAATCCCGAATGAATCCTCGCCGGGTTAATGCAGCCTCTCGAAGACTCCAGCCGCGCCCATACCGCCGCCCACGCACATGGTTACCAGACCATAGCGTGCCTTGCGCCGCCTGAGCTCCTGCAGCAGACTCGCCGTCAGCTTCGCTCCCGTGCAGCCCAACGGGTGGCCAAGCGCAATCGCGCCGCCGTTCACATTCACTCTGGCCGGATTCATTCCCAGTTGCCGGATCACCGCCAGTGCCTGCGCCGCAAACGCCTCGTTCAGCTCGATCACCTCAATCTGTTCCAGAGTCAGCCCCGCCATCCTAAGGACTTTGGGCACCGCGTACACCGGACCCATTCCCATCTCTTCCGGATCGCACCCCGCCGACGCAAATGCTACGAACCGACCCAGCGGCCGAATGCCCAGCGCCTGTGCGCGTTCCGATGCCATAACGACTGCCGCCGCCGCGCCATCGGAAGTCTGCGACGCGTTCCCCGCGGTGACCACGCCCTTTGCGTGGAAAACCGGCGGCAGCTTCGCCAGTGCCTCCAGCGTGGTCTCCGCCCGCGGTCCCTCGTCGACGCGAAAGTCCGTCGTGTTGGTGCGGGGCTTCCCCTTGCCATCCGGAACGGTCAATGTCACAGAAACAGGCACAATTTCGTCGATGAAGTTCCCTTTCTCGATGGCTGCAACCGCTTTCTGGTGGCTCTCCAGGGAGAATCGGTCCGCATCCTCGCGGGATACGCCGTACTTCCTGGCCACCCGTTCCGCGGTCAGTCCCATCGTCAGGTAGGCGCCGGGGCGGTGCTCCACCAGCCACGGATTGACGGCGATCTTGTTACCTCCCATGGGAACCATCGACATCGACTCTGCCCCGCCCGCGACAATGGCGTCCGCTCCACCGCCGCGAATCCGCTCCGCCGCCAGCGCAATGGCCTGTAGTCCGGAGGCGCAGAAGCGGTTAATGGTCATGGCTCCGGTTTCCACCGGCAGCTCTGCTCGCAGCGACACGATCCGGGCGAGGTTCATTCCCTGCTCGGCCTCCGGCATCGCGCAACCCAGGATTACATCGTCGATTTCCCTGGCATCGAGTTGCGGCACCCGCTCCAGCGCTCCCCGCACGGCCGCCGCGCCCAGTTCGTCCGGCCGCGTGTTGCGCAGCGCTCCCCGAGGGGCTTTGCCCACCGCCGTGCGCACCGCGCTCACAATCACTGCTTCCCGCATAAGGACTCCAGACTGTGACTAATTTCGCAAAGGCTTGCCGGTCTTCAGTG